>DDIP01000135.1:13732-26001 GCA_002338605.1 Proteobacteria bacterium UBA1847
CCTCCAGCAGCCACATTGCGAGGTTGTTCATCCCCCGTGCAACCGACGGGTGTTCATCACCCAGGGTTCGCCGGTAGGTCTCAAGCGATTCTCTGGCCATCTCAATGGTTGAGTCCAGGTCACCCTCCTCGCGGATAACAAATGCCAGGTTGTTGAGCGCCATGGCGATATCGGGATGATCGTTGCCCAGCAGTTCACGATTCATTTCGATTGCTTCGCGGTACAGCAACTCCGCATCCCTGTATTCGCCTTCGACGTGCAGCGTATAGGCCACATTGTTCAGGCCCATGGCGATCTCTGGATGCGGAGCGTCAGAGTACAGGACGCGCTTCATTGCCAGCGCTTCACGGAAAAGTTTCTCCGCCTCCTTGTTGTCCGACGTCACGAATCCAAGGTTGTTCAGAGCTTCGGCGAGGTCGGGGTGCGGGCCATTGTGTAGCTTGCGCTGCATCGCGACTGCCTCCCGGAGCAGTGGCACGCCGGCTTGTGCATTGCCCTGATCGAACAGGTTCAGGCCGAGACCCTCAAGGCTTTTTGCAACGGCCGCATTTTCTGCGCCGAGCAGCTTTCGCTGTATCGCCAGCGCTTCACGGTACAGTGGCTCTCCTCCCGGAAAGTCGCCCATCCTGCCGAGCAAATCGGCCAGTTCGAACATCGTGCTGGCCGTCTCGACATGCTCGTCACCGAGCAATTGGCGGCGCATTGCCAGTGCATCCCGGTAATTCTGCAATGCCGGTTCGTATTCAGCTTTCAGTTTGAGGACATCGCCGAGCCTGTGCATCGACCGGGCCACTTCCAGGTGTTCATCACCAAACAGTGCACGGCGCTTGTCGAGAGCACTTTGCAACAAACCCGTCGACTGGTCATAAAGCCCGAGGCTCATGTAGACCGCACCCATTGTTTCCATCAGGGTCGCCTGGATTGCTGGCTGTGCTGAAAGCTCCTGCTCGATCCGACTTGCACCTTTGTCCATGATTTCGCGAGCGGTAATCGAGTTGCCACGAGCTTCGCTGGGGTCTGCAACATTGAACAAATCCACCATGAAGTCCGTCGTCTGTTTTGCGGTCTCCGCCTCGACAACTGCTCGAGAGCGCGCCTGGTTTGCCAGGTCGCGCTGCTGCGTTGCGAGGTATGCAGAGAACGTCGCGATAACACCCAGAACAGCGAGTGTCACAACAACGCCAGCCTTGAGACGCTGCATTCGTTTCGCCCGCGCAATGGACGCACTGATAAACCGGGCCTCGTCTTCGCTTAGCTCAAGGTCCTGCTCAAGCAGCGATTCCGCCTCGACCAGAGGTTTGCCGGAAGGTAGCAGCAGATCGGAAGGCCGGTCTTCGTTTTTCCAGCGACCGGCAGCCGCAGCAATGCGACTGCGAATTCTCAGGTTCTCGCGATTCTGTGCGACCCAGTCTTTGACTCGTGGCCAATGCCAGAGCAATGCCTCGTGTGCGACGGTAACGACGGCAGTGCCATCGTCGGCCAGTTCCGTCACGAACAGCCGGTTCTTCACGAAAGTCTCGATCAGTTCACGACTCTTGCCGGTTGTGGCATCCGTCCAGGGCGCACGTTTTCGCCCGATCTGCTCGTAGCCATCCCGTTCAATGCTGACCAGCGCATTCAATACCTTCGGCAGTTCCGCCTCAACGTCATCCGGCAAGTCCTTGAATACTGTCTCGGCGCGTTGTGCGAGTGAGCCCTCGACACCACCGAGATCACGGTAAGCGGCGAGTGTCAGCAGGCCGTCTTCAGTGCGCCGCTGGTAAAGTTCTTCCAATGTAAATTGCAGCAAGGGCAACACTTCGGGATGCTCTGCCGCTGCATCGCGCAGCATGTCGTCAAGACGTTCGCTGCTGGCCGGGTCCTCTTCAAATCGCAGGCCTGCCGCCCGGGTTGGCAACCGGATCATCTGTCCCATTTCACTTGCCGTTGGTGGCAACAGGTCGTATTGACCATCGCCTTCCTTCAACGCGACCAGTTTTCGTATCTTGCCAACCGCCTGGTAGAAGTCGCTGCGCAGCGTTCCGATCACCCAGACGCGTCCGCAACGCGCCAAAGCATCAAGGACGTCGACAAACGCTTCACGATCATCCTGGGTGACTTCGTCCTGGGTGTACATCTCCTCCATCTGGTCAACCAGCAGCGCGAGCCGCGCATCGGCTTTCTTGCCATCCTTGCGTTTTTCGCGCGACAACGCGCCTTTGATCATTGAGGCAGCTGCCTGTGGAGAACTGCGAAGCACCTGTGCCAGTTCCTCGGGCCCGTCTTTGTCTTCATCCAGTGACGGTAACGCGGTGTCGCGCAACAGGGCCTTTGCGAGACCGGTGAACAGATCGCCGCGCACGTCGGTCGGTCGAAATACCGCCCGGCGCCAGACATCGACCCCTTCGATAACGCCGGGTTTCGTCAACATTGGCAGCACACCGGCGCGTACCACCGAAGACTTGCCTCCGCCGCTCATGCCAAGGACGAGAACAAACGATCGCCCCTCTGCGTCCTGGCTGCGCAAGGCCTGCAGGATGTCGGACACCGCCTTGGTGCGGCCGAAAAATACTGGCGCATGCTCGAACTCGAAGGCCTCCAGTCCGCGGAACGGCGAGCCCTTCTTCCATACGGCGCGCGCCTCGGAAGTCGAGCGGATACTGGCCGGTATCTGCCGGTCTACCAGGCGATGCAAGTGGTTTTCCAGCAGGTTCTCGAAGTCACTGGGCGCTTCGAACGCATGAAACGCCGCGATCAGCGTGCCTTCTGTCTTGTCGTGAAACCATTTGTCGACGAACTCGTCGAGTTTTTTCTTTTGTGCAAGACGGTCGAGCAACTCTTTTTCGTCGTCAAGTCGAACGGAGGGTGGCGCAGTTTTCCGATAGACGAGCAAATCCGGTTTGCCGCTCTTGCGGAAACCTTCGATGGCCTCTTCAAACTCGAACTCAGTGCCGGATTCGTATCGTGAGCCATCCGCACGGACGAATTCCTTGGGCAGCTTCGTTCCGAGACGCGACCACAGAATCGCGACAACGATATCGGCTTCGGACGGCTTGACAATCTGATGCTGAAAGGTCGACGTGGCAACCAGCGGCTCGTGTTCCCACAGCACCGATTCGAGCACGACTTTGCCGATGTACTCGCTCTGCAATCGCTCAATGACCCGGTTCGCAATGGCGCGCTCTTCGAATACGTCGCCAGGCGAAGATATGAATATTCGCAGTGTTTTCACTGTTCTACCTTCTTGTTATGGAAGGTATTTTAGTGGATTGGGCGTCCAATAGATATTGCTTGCCCGATGTCAGCGGATTGGCTTATCAGGATTTGCTTGCGACTGCCGCCGTGAAGACCACATCCGTTGAACTGTTAAGCGCTGTTTCGGCGGAGTCCTGCACAACGCTAATTACAAAGCCAACGGCGACGACCTGCATTGCAACATCGTTTGAGATGCCAAAAAGACTGCAGCTCAGCGGTATCAGTAACAACGAACCTCCGGCGACACCCGAGGCGCCACAAGCGGACAATGCTGCAACCAGGCTGAGCAACAGCGCAGTCGCGAAATCGATGCTGATTCCGAGCGTATTGGTTGCCGCCAGGGTCAGCACGGTAATCGTGATCGCAGCGCCACCCATATTGATCGTCGCACCGAGTGGTATGGACACTGCGTAAGTATCCTTTTCAAGATTCATTCGCTCGCAGAGTGCGAGATTGACCGGAATGTTCGCTGCAGAACTGCGGGTAAAGAATGCCGTCACTCCGCTTTCGCGCAATGCGAGCAGAACGATCGGATAAGGATTTCTGCGGGTCTTGACCCAGACGATGAATGGGTTCAGCAGCAATGCGACGATCAACATGCAGGCAATCAACACCGTCAGTATTCGGGCGTAGCTGCCGAGTATGGACAGCCCGGATTCAGCGAGATTACCGGCAACCAGACCGAAAATTCCGATCGGTGCGAGGCGAATGACAATGCGAACAATTTGTGTGACGGCTTCTGCTGTATCGCCGAGCATTTGTCGTGTGGCATCGGCCGCCTTGTGTAAAAAAATCCCGAGCAGCACTCCCCAGACCAGAATGCCGATGTAGTTTCCGGTCAGGACGGCGTTGATCGGGTTGTCGACCAGTCTTTGCAGCAGTCCCCCGAGAACTTCGGTGATACCTTGTGGCGCACTGATGCTGACATCCGACACCTGTAGTGCAAGCGTGGTCGGAAACAGGGTACTGACGGTGACCGCCAGCAGCGCTGCGGCAAAGGTGCCAGCCAAATACATCAGCACGATGGGGCGCAACTGCACGGTGTGACTGGCGCGGCGATTGGCGATCGCCGAAGCAACCAGTATCAGGACAAGAACCGGGGCGACGGCCTTCAACGCGGACACAAACAGGTTGCCGAGTAACATTGACGACTTCGCGGCCCCTGGCGATACCAGGGACAGGACGACACCCGCAACGATGCCTATCGCGATCTGCAGAACGAGGCTGCCGGACATGATTCGGTTCAGGACTGATTTGACGGACATTGCGAGTCTCAATCTGGAAAGCGAAGCTGCAATCTGCTTGAAAAACTCGCACCAGTAAAGTTTCGGCGCGGTATGAAAGCGGAAAACCGGCAGAATTCGCGTTTAACTAGCGGCTGCCCATTGTCTTAAACCAGCGCTTCACGAACGAGCGGCCTTTCGCAGTCAGGTAGATTCGCTTGATGCGCAAATTCATCGGGTCGACGCGGAGTTCCAGCAGGCCCGGTCCCGGCAACTTCTTTGTCGTCAGGCTCGACAGATCTGCCAGGTTTCGAGATAGCGCCGTGATTGACGTTGTCTCAAGCTTGGAGAGCAGCTCTCGTTGATTCAACCCTTCATTCTGGCAGACGCTAATCAATATCAGCAGACGTTGTGCAGTGATATCCGGTGTTAAGCGGGCTCTCGCGAACCGCAATGCCTTATCAAGCATGTCTGCATATTGTTGTTCTTTTTTGTCCAGTTGCATATTGATGCCCTGTAGCAAACAAATACTGCCTATTGTAATCGCAATAATTGCGATATCGCAACACTTTTGTTAGCATAGCTCGCTCTTGAGCACTGTGGAGGACCCATGACACAAGCAGTACTAAAAAATGAAATATCGGACCTGACCCCGAACACCGGAACGAATATTGAAGGTCGCCGCCAGGTGGCTGCAGCACTCGGCGATGTGTTGGCTGACGCTTTTCGCCTGTACATCAATGCCCAGGGACTGCACTGGAATGTCGAAGGGCCGATGTTCTACAGCCTGCACAAACTGACCGAACAGCAATACCAGTCGATTGCCGCATCGCTGGACGACATTGCCGAACGTATCCGTGCGCTTGGGCTGCCTGCCCCGGAGTCATTGAAGGAATTTGAGGATCGATCGGCGATTGATGATCTCCCCGGGGATGTCGAGCTGAAAAAGCGCGTGCAGCAAATGGTCTCTGACTATGAGAAAGCGGTTCTTCGGCTCGCGCGCGTTACCGCGCTCGCCGAGCGAAACGATGACGTCAAGACTGCCGATCTGCTAACAGAGCGCATTGGTGCCTATGAGGAGTTTGCGTGGATGTTGCGAGCGACAATCGTGTCATAGACAGGTCGCATCCGTCATCAGGCGGCGGCTTTGATCGACTCGAAATTTCGTGCCGCGAAGGCCCAGTTGACCCGGTCGCTCAGAAAGGAATCGACATACCCGCCGCGGTCGTTCTTGTAATCGAGGTAGTAGGCATGTTCCCAGACATCAAGAGTCAGAATCGGCTGAACCCCGTGCTGAACAGGGGTGTCGGCATTACCGGTCTGAACGATTTTCAGACCACCGGAATCAACAACCAGCCAGACCCAGCCGCTGCCAAACTGTGTTAAGGCCTTCGCCTTGAACGCCTCTTTGAAGCCCTTGAGGTTTCCGAACGCAGCGTCGATTGCGTCGCCTAGCGGTCCGGCGGGCGGGCTGCCCCCGTCAGGCGACATGCTTTCCCAGAGAAAGCCGTGATTCAGGGATTGGGCGGCATTGTTGAAGATGGCCGTATCGCCGTTTTCTTTCGCTCTGACGACAATCTCCTGCAGTGAAAGATCCTGGTAATCGGTACCGTCGATCAGCTCGTTCAGCTTGTTGATGTAGCCACGATGGTGTTTGCCGTGGTGCGTGTCGAGGGTCTGCTTCGATAGAAATGGTTCCAGAGCATCGGCTCTGTAGGGGAGTTCAGGTAGTTCGAATGTCATTATTTGGTTCCATATTGATAATTGAGCGACATTGAATGATATCGGAACAATTGCGATATCGCAACCATTGTGATTGCATCTATTTTCTGGCCGCGCACCTAGTCTGACTTTTCAACTTTGGATTTGAGCGGCGTGACGAATCGAAACGTCAAAAACATCAGCATTGATAGCAGCATTGCAATTTCGTAGCGATCGCTTGCGACCGCAATGCCAATCAGTCCGGTGGTCCAGATACTGGCGGCCGTTGCGGTACCGCTGACGCTACCTCCGCTTTTCAAAATTGCGCCGCCGCCGATGAAGCCAATGCCGGTGATAATACCCTGCAACACACGAGCCTCGGCGTCCGTCGAATCGAGTATCGAAAACCCGACCAACGTGTAGCCACACGCGGCCATTGCCACCAGCGGAAATGTTCTCAGACCTGCGCTGCGGCTCTCCGCCTCCCGGTTCAATGCAACAGGCAGTGCCAGCACATAGGCGATGCAAAGATGGCTCAGGTTGAACCAGATCTGGCTCCAGTCAATGTCGATCGAGGGCATGGCGACTCCAGCTTCGAAAGCCTAGTGGATTTTGCGTTGCTCGTAAGCCTTACTGTACCTGATAATTTTTCCCGTATTGAGTGTCGTACCGCTCTCCAGCGCTTGCCCACGGCCGCTGACTTCGATCATCGCCTGACCAATCTCTTTCGCTCTCACAGCTGCATTGACCGGCGCAAAGAACCAGTAGAGCAGATTCTGCCCGATATGGGCCTGCTCAGCAGTCGGCCCAATGTAGTCGGGTCGATAGAAAACGACCCGTAGTTTTGTCGCGGCCGAAATATCCCACAATGCCTGTTCCGCCCGCACTTTTTCCCGCGCCCACATCGCGCTCGAATCGGCCGATATGTCGCTGGAACTGATGTAGTGAAACGAAATCGCGGATTTTCGACTGACACTTAACCACTCCCTGACAAACTGAGAAGGGAAGTCGACATGGATCATGCCGTAGGTTTTCTCGTCGACGCCGAACGTGCTGGTGCCGATTGCCCAGTAAACGGCATCCGCGCCCTCTACCTGCTGGCGAATTGCTGAATAGTCAAGGTAGTCCGTGTGCAACGTCATCTGTACCTTGCCCGACTCGATGCCCTGCCTTATCCGCGGTGTTTCTCGTCTCGTAATGACATGGATCGTCCGGATTGCCGGTTCTGCAAGCGTCGCTTTCAATATGCCGTCGCCCGCGGTGCCGCTCGCGCCGAATATGACAATAGTCTCGGGATACCATGCTGTAGTTCCGCTTGCCGGAACGCTTCGGTCGCCAAATGCATGCAGCAGCGCCACGCCCGTGTAGAACAATGCAAACAGGACAACGGGCGCGACAAGAAAGGTACGCAGTCGGGGTCGTTTCATTTGCCTGAGATACTAGCAGGCAACGGCGGTCTTTCGGGGCTGAAAGCCCGCGCTCACCGAGGTTACCCTCAAGTTGCCGCGCTCAGATCCAGAAGGAATCGCCTGGCTGCGTCACGCACCGCCGCCTCCTCTGACTCCCATTGTTTCAGCCCGGCCCGGATTCGGGGATCGGCGATCATTGCGGCAAACTGCGGCTGGGCATAGCGTTCACGCCATTCCAGGTCCATCGTTACCGGTCGCGTGAAGACGTTGGACAATGCAAACTCAATGGCCTCTTCAGTCCTGTCACGCAGCGCCAATACCGTCAATTGGCTAACCGCATCCAGGCGCAACCCTCCACCGTAAGTCGAAACAACCTCCTGAACCCTGTCAATACGGCGCAGGAGTTCGGGGCGCGGCAAAACCTGGTACCACGCGTCAAACGCCACGAGTTGCGCGGACAGAAATCGAATGGGAATCGCTGCCGCATCGATATCGAAGATGCCCGGCCAATGTTGCTCGATAAACTGAATTTCGGCATCCAGCGTTTGCTTGCTGGCGGCTCGCCGCAACAAATATTGAACCGCTCCGCTGAAGGCAAACTGGCGATCGCCAACACCATCCTCGATCGCCCGGCGCGCGGCCGCGAGGCTCGCGGCCTCGTTATTCAAGCTGTTTGCACGCACCAGCTCCAGTCGATACGCGGCTTCGCTGGCGGGTGCAATTGCGAAAACACGATCACGGAAATCGTCCGCTTCGTCGACAAGCTTCAGCTGGTAAAGGAAATAGGCAATATGGGCCGGGATCTCGTGGTCCCTCGAGTCGATCTCCATGGCTTTCAGGCTGTGACGCAAATAGGCCACGCCATCGCCGGACTGCATGGCGATCGCCGAGAGTTTCAGATAGGCATTCGGTTGCTCCGATTCGATATCGAGCGACGCCTGCAATGCCGCCCGTGCCGCTTCAGGACGGTTCAGCAGGAGTAGCAACGAACCTATTTCGTAATGAATGCGCGAATTGTAGGGATCGAGTGCCAGCGCCTCCCGCTGCAGTTGCAGTGCTTCTTCATAGCGTTGCACCCCCTGCAGCATCTTGCCCAGCAACAGGCGGACCGGGTAGTCGCCCGGGTGCGAAGCAACGAGTTCCTGCAATTCGACGATCGTACCGGCAACGGAATCGGAGTCACCCTGGAAAACCGCCTGCCGGGTTGTGGCATAAATATGCAAGGCACGAGCATTGACATCATCCGGGCTCTCTTCCAGTACCTGGTTCGTAATCGCAAGAACCGAGGCAAGCGCGTTGTTTTCGCTCATCAATCCGGTCTCAAGCTGATGCAGGTAATTGCTCGCCAATTCCGTCCGGGCATCGATAAATCCCGGATCGATCAGCAGCGCACCCTTCAATAACTCTTCGGCGGCCCGTAGCCCTCCGTACGAAAATGTCGCTCGCTCTTTCAGTGCCTGCAGGTAAAGATCGTAAGCATCCGGGTCGTCCGTCCCTACGCCGGCCAGCCGGGTCGTCCCGGTCGGACCCAGTAAGGATGCAGACAGCGAGGCACCGACCTTCATCGCGATCTCATCCTGGATCGCGAAAATATCGTCACTTTCCCGGTCGAAAATTTCGGACCAGATGTGATACCCATCGGACGCTCGGATCAGCTGTGCGGTTACGCGAATTCGATTGCCGAACTGCTGCACACTGCCTTCGAGGATATGTGCAACCTGGAGTGCTGCGGCAATCTCCCGAACATCCATGTTCTTGCCCTTGAACGCGAAACTCGACGTGCGAGCCGCGACCTTCAAATCGGGAATCTGCGCCAGCATATGCAAAAGCGTTTCCGTCAGGCCATCCGAGAGGTATTCGTTGTCCTGATCTTTGGACATATTGACGAACGGCAGAACGGCGACTGACTCATTACTGACGACCGCACGAGTGTCGCTCGTGTCACCGGGTGACCGAATGGCGCTGAATATCGCGACGCCCAGGATGACCACCACTACGCTGGCAATTGCCAGGTAGTCCAGTCGTCCAATCGGCATTGCGACGATGGCGCCGTCCTCGCTCTTGACCGCTTCTTTCCTGATGCCATCCGGTGTCAGCTCGTAGACCCACGACAGTACAACAGCCGGAACAAAGCCGAAGGCGAAACACAGAATGACAGCCTTCGCGGCCCAATCGGGTGCGCCAAGTGTCGGCAGAATTGTCGTCAGGACTTCCGTCAACAGCCAGCCGACAACCAGGTATGCGGCGGCTACGCGCAAGACATTACGACGCTTCAGTTCAGTGAAAATCGACATTGGATGGCGAACGTTTTTTGGGAGTGGGTAGATTACACGAAACCGGATTTCGGTATTCTAACGGGACTTCTCTGACTTAGATGCTGGAAGCGGCTAGTTCGTTGCCGCCGCCTCGGCAATTTCCTTGAGATTGCGAAAACGATTCAGTGCTTCGGTGGCGCGCGCCAACCTGCGGTCCGCCCGACTGCCCAGGGCGGCAACCCCGTTCAATAACAGCGGCTCGGCCTCCTCGAAGCGGCCAAGGCGTGCCAGCGTATCGCCGTATTCAACCTCTGTCGCGACCACCAGCACGTGTTCGGGAGGGTAATCCTGTCGTCGAATCCGCATGGCTCTTTCTAGCAATGGGCGCGCCTCCGCGGCGCGGCCGGCTGAATTCAACACTGCGCCAAGCTCGGTCAATGCCGAGGCAATGTACTGGTGATTCTCATCCAGTTGTTCATCATAGATCGACAATGCATCGCGCAGCGCAGCCTCCGCACCCAACAGGTCTGACTTGTCGTGTAGCACCATGCCGAGGATCGTCTTGTGGAGTCCTTCGCGGGGATGGCGGGGACCATGAATCTGCGCGCCCAGTTCAATCGCCTGGCCAATAACCCGCTCCGCACCATCGAAGTCACCCTTGATATGCAGCAACATGCCCTGGTCAACGAGTGTCACTGCCAGTAGATCGTGCTGGTCTCCGAGAATCCTTCGCGTCGCCTCGATCGCCAGGTGCAGCGTTTCTTCAGCCGCCTGCAAATCGCCTTTGGAGCGTTGCAGCACACCGAGATTCTGCAGATAGAACGCCATGTTCGGATGGTCCGGTCCTTCCGCAGTGCTCAGGATTTCTATTGCCTCTCTTAGCAATACCTCTGTTTGATCCAGGTCACCGCGAACCTGCAAAATTCTCGCCAGTGCGTTCGTCGCCTCAGCCAACTCAAAGCCGAATTGATCTCGAACCTGAGTGAAAATTGCGATACTGGACCTGACTGCCGATTCGGCGTCATCCAGCTTTCCTGTCGCGAGATAAACGTCTGCGAGATTAAACAAGTTCTCGGCAACAAGAGGCGATGTGCCATCGTTGCGGCGTTGATTCACAGCAAGTGACTTCTGCAACAACTCGGTGGCGCGTCCGTATTCGCCCCGCCGGATGAGTACTTCGGCGAGATCGTTTTGGATAGCAGCAACATCCGGATCGGATTCTCCATAAGCACTCTTGCGAAGTTGCAGGGCTTGCTCAAGCATTTCTTCTGACGGCCGGTACTCACCCAGGTTGAAATAGACCCGTCCGATTGTGCCCATTAACGCAGACTGGATTTCCGGGCGATCACCCAGGTTACTCTGAATGCGCTCGGCACCTTCAGCAAGGATTTCCTCTGCAGTGACATCGACGCCACGTGCTCGCGACGGATCGTGCGCCATGAAAATTTCTTCAAGAAACTGGATGACTTCTCGTGCCGTGTCCCGTTCTTTGGCGATGTTGCGGTTTTGGACCGACAGGACCACGGTAAACGCGCCGAGCATGAAAACGACGAGAACAGCGGCAGAGACGGCGGCGAAATGCCGGCTGATGAATTTGCCTGCGCGGTACCGCCAGGAATCCGTTCGTGCAACGATTGGCATCGAATGCAAATACCGGCCGATATCGTCTGCAAATGCGTTGGCCGAGCGGTAGCGCCGCGCGGGCTCCTTGCGCAGTGCATTCAGGACGATGTTGTCAAGGTCGCCACGCAAGCGACGCTGAAGGCGCTCAAGGCTGGTACTTCGATCCGCGGCAATCTGCTCGAGTTCCTGCAGAGCCAGCGAGTTTCTATCCTCCACCGCATCTTTCTTTTTTTGCAGCAGCCGTCGGCTGGGACTGGTTCTTTCAGCCTCACAGATGAGCAACGCAATCTCACCCGGCGATCGATTGTCCGTTTCATAGGCCCGAAAGCCTGAGAGCAGGCTGTACAGCAACAGGCCCAGCCCATAGACGTCGGTGGCTGTTGTGACATTGTTTCCCAGCACCTGCTCCGGGGCACCGTTTGCCGGCGTCATGATGACCGCGCCTTCCCGGGTCAGGCCATCCGTTGCCGTGCCTTCGGCATCGCTGAGTTTCGCGATACCAAAATCCAGCAGTTTGGGCGTGCCATCTTTCGTCACCAGGATATTGGTCGCTTTGATGTCGCGGTGAATGATCAGATTCTGGTGCGCATAGTGAACTGCGGCACAAATCGTCTGGAACAGGCGCAACCTCTGGTCGATTGTCAGTCGGTTCAGGTCGCAATAGGTGTCGATTCGCACTCCATCGATATACTCCATCACAAGATAGGGAACACCGTCGCCGGTTGTGCCACCGTCGTACAGGCGTGCGATATTGGGATGTTCGAGGTTGGCCAGGAACTGGCGCTCGTTCCGCAAGCGCAGCTCGGTTTGCGGATCGACCAGCC
>DDIP01000135.1:26098-30814 GCA_002338605.1 Proteobacteria bacterium UBA1847
GTTGCGGATCGACCAGCCGGTGGCGGCCCAGCTTTATGGCGACTTGCTGGTCAAACTGGTCGTCTGCCCGCTGCGCAAGATAGACCATACCCATACCGCCGGAGCCCAGCAGGCGCTCAACACGATACGGACCAATCATCTGCCCTTTCATCTGCTCAGCCTGGGACGTGTCGTCGCCAAAGGCAACGCGGACGGTATTGACTATCGTTTGTTCAATGTCGGCTTCAATCGCAGGGTCGGCCTGCAACAGGCTGCTAACGTAGTCACACAATTCACGGTCGTCACCGCAGGCTGAACCGAGGTAACGGGCACGCTCGTCGGGTGCCAGTTCCGATGCCCGCGCAAACAGCTCCTCGACCCGGGACCAGCGCTCGGCATTGAGCTCAATCGTCTTTGAGTTCATTGGCCAGCCATGCCTTGGCGAGACGCAGGTCCCGGTCCACGGTAGCTGCCGAAATATTCAGAGCCTCCGCGGTTTCGTCGAATGTCATGCCCCCGAAATAGTGCAGGACCAGAACATCGCTCTTGCGCGCATCGATTTCAGCGAGCCTGGTCAGCGCATCATCGATATCCACGATATCGGTTTCCTCGGCGCCAGCAACGAAATCCTCGTGCAGTGTGACCGGTGATGCCCCGCCGCCGCGCTTTTGACTGCGGCGCGCACGGCCGTAGTCAGTCAGTATGTGGCGCATGGTCCGCGCGGCGACTGAAAAGAAGTGAGCACGATCCTGAAACGACAGATCGGCATCAGCCAGGCGCACGAAGGCCTCGTTGACCAATGCGGTTGCCTGCAGGGTATGACCGGATCGTTCCGACTTCAGGTGCCGCGCTGCGATGCGCCGCAAATCGTCGTAGATCAGTGGCGTCAGCTCATCGAGCGCTCGCCTGTCGCCGGAGCGCCAGTCTCTGAGCAGCGTCGTAACAGTGGGTGATGAATTCATGGTGTGGGCATCGATGACGCACGGGCTGTCTGTCTTGATAGCAAATCGACTGGGGTACCGCAATGAAGCATTGGCGAATGTTGGGCTGGCGGGACGCGGGCACGGCTATTAGACTGGCCTGGTACACACCCACACATAAAAAAAGGACTCAAACCATGGCACAACCCAGCGAACCACCTCCGTCCCAGACTCTGTTGGCCGCGGCTGCCGGCGGTTTCGGCGGCGCAATCCTTGGCGTCGTTGCCGCTACCATGATGATGGGCGGTGATGACAACAACGGACAGGCTGCCAACATCGACAGCGAAAAGCCTGCCGTACAGGTCGTCGCCACGGTGGACGACATCGAGACCTGAACAAAGGCGATTAGCGTGAGGTAATTCGCCGCTCGTTTTCGCTTGTAGCTATGACGGTGCCGCACTTCGGTGCCGCAACAAGGCTATGACGAAAAAGAACAGCGAAAACTTCTATGTTGTCGATCACGCCAACAAGCTGGCGGATCGCGCGTGCTCGAACCCCAATCGCAGGCGGCGCCGCACGGTGCAGGCCTGGGACAAGACATCCGGAGCGACGACCACGGTCGAAATCCCGGACTGGGGCGAAACCCGGAAAGACGAAAAGTAAAAGAACCCCGGGCCTCCTGGACAGGACCGGGTTTTTTTTGCTTGACACATTTGTCTAAACATGTAACCTATAGGTTACATGATAGACGATCACGATATGGACTCGGTTTTTCAGGCGCTGGCGCATGGGAGCCGGCGCCGCATGCTGGACATCGTCAAGGAGTGCCCCGGCATTGGCGTCGGACTACTGGCAAAGGAATTTGACGTCAGCCGTATCGCGGTCATGAAACACCTCAGCGTGCTGGAAAGCGCTGGCCTGCTCATTTCGGAAAAAGATGGCCGGACCCGGCGACTTTACTTTAATGCTGTCCCGATTCAGATGATCCACGAGCGCTGGACTACCCAGTACAGCGCCTACTGGAGCGGCAATCTCACGCGCATCAAGTATCTCGCCGAGATTCGCGCCAGAAACGACGATAAAGACAGGAAAAAGGGGACAAAGTGATGCAGGAAAAGAAGTATGCAGACAAGGCGATCTACAAGGTCCTGATCGAGGCACCGATCGAAACCGTCTGGTCAGAGCTCGTCAACACGCACTCGCCGAGACCTTTTTTCTGGAATTCAAGCTGGGACGCAAAAGCAATGGCGACCGGCAATGCCTATCGCATGGTGTCCAACGGTGGCAAGACGGTTGCGGTTATTGGCGACATTCTCGAGATGGATCCGCCACACCGGCTGGTACACAGCTTTCGACTGACGGCGCTGGACGACCCGGCATCAAAGGTGACGTACACGTTAAAAGAAACCGCCGCAGGGACTGAGTTCTGTCTCATTACCGAGAATATTGTTGCCGGCTCCAAGAGTGAAAAATCGATGGCCGATGGATCGAAATTCATTGTCGAAAATTTCAAGGCCTACATCGAAACCGGAAAAGTCACTTTCGGCGCCCGAATCATGCTTGCCACGTTCTCGATCATGTCGCCATTCACACCCAGGTCCATGAGTGCCGACAAATGGCCGCTCGATAAAAAGCAATAGCAGGAGAATACGCATGCCGCAATCACCGGAACAAATGGCCAACGCAATGATCGCGAATCTCAAGGAAAAAACCGGCAAAACGCTGGAGCAATGGATCGCAATTACCAGGAAATCCAAACTGGCCAAACACGGCGAAATCGTCAAACACCTGAAAGCAGACCACGGCATGACGCATGGCTTTGCGAACCTGGTCGCGCACAAGACGCTGAAAAGCGATGCAGGCAGCGCGGACAATGATGCTGATCTGGTCGCCGCGCAATATGCCGGCGATAAAGCGGCACTCAAGCCAATCTACGACGCGTTGATCAAAGCGGCGAAAAGCTGTGGGACGATTGAAGTGGCACCGAAGAAGGCGTACGTCAGTCTTCGGCGCTCGAAACAGTTTGCCATCATTCAGCCGTCAACCAAGACACGGGTCGACCTGGGACTGAACATGAAAGGCGAAGCGGCGAAAGGCCGGCTTGAGAAGTCCGGGAGCTTCAACGCGATGGTCAGCCACCGAGTGCGGCTCGAGACAGTGGCTGATGTTGATAAAGACGTCAAAGCCTGGATCAGGAAAGCCTGGACTGACGCATGAGGCGACATGAATTCGCCGCGCCCAAGAGGACGAAACCGGATCGGCCAGTACTCAGGTAGCGTCCGTTCGCAGCTGCAGGTTTAACTCGTCCGCATACGCCTGCATGCGCGGGTCGTCTGCAAGGTACCGGGTCTGCTGGAACCAGCAAATGAACCATGGAAACCACGGCGGGCGGGCGTCCCTGGCCTCAGCCAATGCCACGAAAAATTCGTCGTCGTTTTTCATCGCTGCGAGTATAAGGACTCTCCAGGTCAGGAATCCTTTTACCGTTCCCATACCCTCCAACACGGCGGCCGCTTCGTCTGTCATGCCCGCGTTCGCATAGACAATACCAATGGCATGCTTCCAGAACGGGCTGTCCTGCAAGGGTTGATGAGCCTCTATCGCCTCGGCGTGTCTGCCCATCTCACTGTACGTAAAGCCGAGTACCAGCCACGCAACCGGATGCTGCGGATTGATGTCGATCGCTTCCCTGGCGGTCTCTATCGCCTTTTCGTACAAGCCGGCGCTACGGTACTGGTCCGCGAGCCAGCCAATCATGAAAGGATCAATCGGGTCCAGCTCACGGGTAATCTCACCGGCGCGGAGTGCCTCGTCGCCACGGCCCATTAATTCCATCATCCATGCATAGTGATAGTGGGCGTCAGCAAGGTTCGGATTCAATTCAATCGCCCGCCGCAATGCGTACTCCGCGCCAATCCAGTCCCATTCGTAGTAGAGCTTGTACATACCGACTGCGAGGTGAGCCTCCGGCAACGAATCATCGATACTCAATGCTTTGAGGGCGAGATTTTTCGATTGTTCGTACGCACCGTCGACCGGGAACGGGCTGTGCCCGAGTTTGCCGTAGCCGTAAGCAAGGGCCGCATGCGCGAGCGCGCTGGTCGGATCGTTCTCAATCGCTTCGCTCAATATCGCAATGCCGCGCTTGTAGCCCCCGGGCGTTTCCTTGTGCATTTGAAAAATACCGCGCAGATAGGCCTCATAGGTGTCCGGTCGAACCTCGGCCCTGTTGGCCAGAAGCGCTTCATCTTCTGGAGACAATCGCCCTTTGATTACCGATGTAATCGCGCGCGTCGAGTCTTCCTGTACTGATTGCACATCACGGAAATTGCCGTCGTAGGTTTCAGACCAGATTGACTTGTCAGTCGCCGCATCAATCAAATTCAATGAGACCCGGACGCGATCCTCAATGCGGCTGACTGACCCTTCCAGCACATTGGCGACATTCAGCAGTTTGCCAATACGCTTCGCGCCGAGCCCCCTGTCGAGGTTCCGTGTTGAGCTTCGCGCAATAACCTGCAGCGACCTGATACGTGACAGGCTGGAAATCAGATTGTCATGAATGCCCGCAGACAGGTACTCCTGCGTCGGGTCGCCGGACGTATTGCTCAGGGGTAGCACGACAACGGAATTTGGATTGGTACCGGCCGCGGTGATCACGCGCGAAATCGGGTCTATTTGCCGGATCTCATTGATAACACCCACCGACATCGCGACGGCAATTGCCAGTAGCGCAGTCAGCAAAATGAAATCAGGCGCACGCAGTCCGAGGTCAACAGCCTCGGACACATTGGCAGGAGGTGTCCGCCGCAAGCCT
>DDIP01000135.1:30922-38335 GCA_002338605.1 Proteobacteria bacterium UBA1847
AAGCCTGCCGACGTGATGTCGTATCGCCAGGCAAAAACCAAAGCCAGGGGAAATCCGGCGATCGCCACCAGCCAGAAAAAGCGAAGCACGCTGTCAGGGTATTCGAGCGACTGCAACGCCAGTTGCGCGACCTGAACAAAAACCCACGCACCAAAGATATAAATCCCGCCTGAGCGAAATACGCTGCGTCGTCGAGCTTCTACAAGAAACCGGAAGATCGTGCCCATTATCCACGCCCCTTTCCTGTTGATTATAGTTGATAGCCTGTGGGTTAACCCCCCGCGCGTGGTCTATGTTTGCCGGCACAACAATAAGACCGGGGGACGACCAAGAATCGACGACTTTCCCTGGGTTCAAGCACTTCCACCGCTATTGAAGCGACGATACCCCGTACCGCGCAGGCCAGCGCATGTTTCAAGGCTGCGCTTCGTGGACAGTTGCGACCTACCGGCAATGGAGCGCTGTAAAGATTTGTCAGCGCCGCGGCGATTTTCCGCAAAAGAATAACGGACACATCTATAATGTTCGGATGTTTAGAATCGGTCCATTTGTTGTTGTTATGCTGTTTGCGCTGAGTGCAGCGGCCTGCAGTGATGCGCGCAACAGCAACGCCGGGGTCGCACGTCCGGCCGCCGCAGACGTGCGTGTCATCGCGGAGGAACTGCAATTCGAGCGCGATCGTGTCCGAATTGAGGCTGTTGGCACGTCCGAAGCACGACTTTCGGCCGATATCTACGCACCGACATCCGGCGAGGTCGTTGCCGTGAAATTCGAGCCCGGCCAAATGGTCAAGGCTGGCGACATACTGGTCGAACTCGACAGCCGCAAAGAAAAGCTGGCCGTCCGCATGGCCGAACTGAAACTCAAGGATGCCGAGCGACTTTACGATCGATACCAGCGTTCGTCCGATAGCGGTGCGGTTTTGCCGACGACACTGGACGCCGCTCGCACAGCAGCCGAAACGGCCCGTGTCGAACTGGAGCAGGCGCGTATCGCGCTTGACGATCGCACTATCGAGGCCGTTTTCGACGGCCACGTCGGCAGCACCCAGGTCGATCCTGGCGACCGCGTCGGCACCGACACACTGATTACGACACTCGACGATCGCAGCACAATGTTTATCAGCTTCGAAGTTCCCGAAGCATTCATCAGCGATCTGCGTATCGGTGATCAGGTACAGCTGGAAACCTGGAATAAGCAGAAACCCGTCGGGGCCGGCGAGATCATCGACATTGGCAGTCGCATTGATCCCCGAAACCGAACCTTCGTTGCGCGAGCGCGTATACCCAATAACAACGATGCGCTGCGACCTGGCATGAGCTTCCGGGTACGCGCTGATGTGCAAGGCAGCCTGTACCCGGTCATTTCCGCAACGGGCGTTCACTGGGGCGCTGATGGCGCCTACGTCTGGTCCGTCGCCGATGGCGTCGCGACCCGGGTACCGGTCAATGTTGTACAGCGACGCGAAGGCCGCGTGCTGGTTGAAGGCAACCTGGTGTCGGGCGATATCGTGGTTATCGAAGGTACTCAGCGCATGCGCGATGGGGCCCCGGTGAACTACGACGTACAGCGTCTCGCCCGGGACGAGAAGGGCGACGCGTTGCCGATGAACCCCGATCCCGTCGACGTACCGACGAGCTAGCACCGTGAGTCAACTCGATCGCAATGACTTGCCCAGTGTCAGCGTCCGCAGGCCGGTACTGGTCTTGGTCGTCAACCTGCTGATCGTTCTTGCCGGCATCGCGGCCTTACTCGCGGTAGAAATCCGCGAGCTGCCGGATGTCGACCGGCCTGTTGTCACTGTCCGCGCCACTTATCCGGGCGCGTCCCCCGAGACCATGGATACCGAGGTAGTCAGCCTGCTGGAAGGAGCCGTCGCGCGCGTCTCCGGTATTCAGACCCTGCGCTCGGCATCGGAGGAAAACAGCGGCCGCATCTTTATCGAGTTTCGTCCCGGCGTCGATCTCGACACGGCCGCGGCCGACGTACGCGAAGCCGTTAGCCGCGTGACCCGACGATTGCCCGAGCGCGTTGAACAAGTCATCGTGGTCAAAGCCGACGACGACGCACAGGCTGTTGTCAACGTCGCCGTCTATAGCGACACGTTGCCAATGGAAGACCTGACACGAGTCGTCGAGCGCGAGCTGGTTCCGCTCTTTATTTCCATCAGTGGTGTTGCCGACGTGCAATTGTCCGGCGACCGACGGCGCATGTTGCATGTCGCCATCGACCCGCTCCGCCTGACCAGTTTCGGATTGTCGATATCCGAAGTTGCTGCCGCGCTCAGGCAGGCGCCTTTTGATGTCCCGGCAGGAAGTTTCCGTTCACTGGACCAGCAACTGATGGTCAGGGCCGACGCAACGGTTGTCAATGAAGAGGAAGTTGGCAACATCGTCATACGCAATTCGGTCCGGATACGCGACGTTGCCAACGTCTATTTTGGACCCGAAGATACCGACAATATAACGCGACTGGACGGCCGGCCCGTCCTCGGCATGGGCATCATTCGCCAGGCACGCTCAAACACGATTGAAATTTCGGCAGGTGTCAACGCCGTCATCGATCGCATCAATCAAGAAAACAACGACTTTCATCTAGTTGTCACCGACGATCAGGCAACATTTATCAGCAGCTCCGTTGCACAGGTTCTTCTCACGCTGATGTTGTCAATTGCCATAGTTATCGCGACGATCTGGTTGTTCCTGGGCAGCTTGCGCGCCACACTGGTGCCGGCTGTTGCCATCCCGGTGGCTCTGATCGGTACTGTTGCGGCGATCTGGTTACTGGGTTTCTCGATAAATATTCTCACGTTACTTGCCCTCGTACTTGCGACAGGACTGGTCGTCGACGACGCAATCGTCGTACTGGAGAATATTCAGCGGCAACGCGCAGAGGGAATGCGCAGTCGTGCCGCGGCCGTCATCGGCACACGGCAGGTATTCTTCGCCGTCATCGCGACTACCGCCGTGTTGATTTCCGTGTTCATTCCAATCGCGTTCCTGCCGAGCACCGCTGGACGGCTTTTCCGCGAGTTCGGATTGGTATTGGCCTCGGCCGTCGTTATTTCCAGCTTTGTCGCACTGTCGCTGGTGCCGGCCGCAGCGGTGCGGCTCTTAAGAAGTGGGGACGGCGCCGCCAGGGACAACTTCCTGACACGCTTCGGGGCACGATTTGCATCCGGCTACAAGCGCTCGCTATCGTGGCTGCTTGACCGACCCTGGCTTGGCATCGGGGTCGCATTACTGTTCGCGGCATCCGCCGGCGTTGCGTATCAGTCTCTCGATCGCGAGCTGGTGCCACCCGAAGATCGCGGACTGGTTCGAATTTTTGCGTCCGGTCCGGAAGGTGTCGGGATCAATTTCATGGATCGCCAGACCTACACGATCGAGGAAATGCTGCAACCGTATGTAGACAGCGGCGAGGCAACTTCGATCTACAGCGTGATTGGTCAGTGGGACCCCCACCGCACATTTATTTCCTTGCCGTTGGCCGACTGGAGCGAACGCGAGCGCAATCAGCAGGCCATTATTGACGAGCTTCGCGGACCGCTGGGCAGAATTCCTGGCGTTCGCGCAAGCGCATCGAGCGGCAACAGCCTGAATCTTCGAACCTGGGGCGGTGGGTTGAACGTGGCGCTATTGGGCAACGACTACGACAGCATCTTCGAGGCATCGAAAGCGTTTGTTGCGGCGATAGAAAGCCGATTTCCGCACATGGCGAGCCCGCAGATTTCGTTCGATCCCACGCAGCCGCAGTTATCGGTGGAGATCGATCGCCGGCGTGCTGCGGACCTCGGCGTTGACCTGCCCGAACTCGCCGCGATGCTTCGTGCCATGATCAACGGTGACGAGCTTATCGACCTCAACGTCGACGACCAGGCAATTCCGATTCTTCTGCAGTCGGCCGGCGGCGAGATCAACGACCCATCGGATCTGGTCAACCTCTACGTGAGCGCCGGCAACGGTGAGCTGGTGCCATTGTCCAGCCTTGTCACACTCAGGGAAGAAGGCATTGCGACCCAGCTCGATCGTCAAAGCCAGCGCCGGGCGATTCAAGTGAATATTGATCTGGCTGAGTCCTACCCTCTGCAAACGGCCGTTGACGAACTGGATGCGCTGGGCAATGAAGTTTTGCCCGCCGACATCTCTCTGATGTTCCTGGGCGAGGCAGCAACGCTCGAGCAAACTTCGCAGGAAGTAGCGTTTACATACGTAATCGCGATTCTCGTCATATTCCTCGTACTCGCCGCACAATTTGAAGGCTTCACCAGCGCCCTGGTCGTAACGCTGATCGTACCGTTCGGCGTTGCGGCGGCCGTGTTCGCGTTATTGCTGACCGGCACGTCCCTGAACATCTACTCGCAGATTGGTCTAGTGCTGCTGATCGGCCTCATGGCAAAGAACAGCGTCCTGGTCGTCGAATTTGCTGACCAGTTACGCGACCGAGGGCGCGATGTACGGGAAGCCATCGAGCAAGGCGCCGAGCGCCGCTTGCGCCCGGTCATGATGACGCTGGTATCGACAGTGCTTGGCGGATTGCCACTGATCCTCGGTACTGGCGCAGGTGCTGAAGCGCGCCACGCAATCGGTTGGGTGGTATTCGGCGGCCTGGGAATCTCGGCAGTGTTCACACTGTTTCTGACGCCGGTGCTGTACCTGCTGATCGCGCGCTACTCAACTGCACGGGCGGTTGAATCCAGCCGCCTCGCAGAGGAACTGGAACAGGCCAATCTCAGCGGCTCGGCATGATCTTAACCAGCGATCGTTCCCGCTAAGCAATGCTGACATTCATCAGGCAAAACTTCCGCTGGATCGCGGGAGGTTTCGCTTTAACCTATTTTTCGAGTTTCGGACAGACCTACTTCATCTCGGCCTCAATCGCGGAGTGGCAAGCGGCGTTCGATCTCAGCCACGGGGAATTCGGGCGCCTGTACATGTTCGCGACATTGGGAAGTGCCGCGTGCCTGCCGTTTATTGGTCGCCTGGTCGATCACGTCGCCGCCAACAAGATGATTGCAATGGATGTTCCGGTGCTGGCGGGTGCTACGTTGCTCGCCGGATTTGCAAGCTCGGTACCGGTTCTGGTATTCGCCATCTTTCTGTTGCGGCTCTTCGGCCAGGGAATGATGACGCACATGGCGCTAACGGCAACCGGTCGCTGGTTTCATGCAGAACGAGGTCGTGCACTCTCACTCGTCGTACTCGGTCACCAGGGTGGCGAAGCGTCGATACCGCTGGTATTTGCAATGATTGCACTGGCCCACGGCATCCAGGCCGGGTGGATAAGCGCCGCACTGCTGTTGCTGGTGGTTGGTCTGCCATTCGCGTACTGGGCGTACAGCAAGCCCCGCGAGCCGCAGGGTCACAGAGTCGGGATTGACAAGCCGGTTCGCCACATACGGAGTTGGACGCGACGGGAAGTCATACGGGATCCCGTTTTCTGGGTGTTGCTCACTGGTGTCCTCGCGCCGGGATTTATCGGCACAACAATTTTTTATCACCAGGACTACATGGCAAAACTGAATGACTGGCCACCGCAGCTGTTCGCCGTATCGCTCGTCGTCCTGTCACTGACAACTGTAGCCTGTGCATTGCTCAGTGGTGCAGCAATCGATCGCTTCAGTGCGAGATCCATATTGCCGTTTGCGCTGCTGCCGTTGTCTGCTTCTTGCTTTGCACTGGCGGTCGCCGGACCGCCCGCGGCATTGTTCGTTGTCATGGTTTTGCTGGGCATCAGCTACGGTATATCGTCGACGTTGTTTGGCGCGCTGTGGCCGGAAATTTACGGCGCAGTGTACCTTGGCTCGATTCGTTCGGTAACGGTATCCGCGACGGTTGTTGCCACGGCCGCTGGCCCGGGGCTGACGGGCACGCTCATCGATCGCGGCATTGACCTGCCGCGGCAGATGAACTACCTGGGTTTCTACTGTTTGCTGGCGACCGTTGCTCTGGTCGTCGCATCCTTGTACCTGCGACGGCGCATTACCTAGCCTTTGCGAGCTCTTCGAAACAGCTACAGAAGATATCCAGCCCTTCATCGATGATCTTGTCGCTGATGGTCAGCGCCGGCAGGAAGCGAATGACGTTGCCGTAAATACCACAGGACAACAGAATGAGTCCGCGCTGACAGGCTTTGGCCACCAGGGCCTTGGTCAGATCTGCATTCGGTTGATCGGCGTCGCCATCCGTGAACAGTTCCAAGCCGATCATAGCACCGCGATCCGCGCGCACTTCGGCGATGAGCGTCGGATGCGCGGCTTTCAGTTCATCAAGCCGGGACTTGAACCTCGCGCCGATCGCCAATGCACGGCTGACGAGACCCTCCTCCCGCATGACTTCCAGTACCGCCAGTGCGGCGGCACAGGCGATTGGCGAGCCGGCGTAGGTGCCGCCGAGGCCACCGGGCAATGGTGCGTCCATGATGTCCGCTTTGCCCACCACCGCCGACAAGGGAAAACCGCCGGCGATGCCTTTTGCCGTGGTCACGAGATCCGGTTCGATGCCGGAATATTCTGATGCAAAAAAGCGACCGGTACGGCCGAAGCCGGTTTGAATTTCATCGGCGATGAACACGATGCCATGTTCATCACAGATCTCGCGCAAGGCCTGCATGAAGGCGTCAGGCGCCGGATAGAAGCCACCCTCTCCCTGCACGGGCTCAATAATGATTGCGGCGACATCGGTCGGTGCAATATCGACCTTGAACAGGGTTCGCAGAGCGCGCAGCGAGTCATCGACACTGATTCCATGGCAATCGATTGGATAGGGAGCATGAAAAACATCGCCCGGGAACGGTCCAAACAGGTTCTTGTAGGGCGTGATCTTGCCGGTTAAACCCATAGCCAGCAGTGTCCGGCCGTGGAAGCCGCCATTAAATGCAATCACGCCGCGCCGCCCGGTATGCGCACGGGCAATTTTCACGGAATTCTCGACCGCTTCGGCACCCGTGGTTACGAAAATCGTTTTCTTGGGCGTTGTGCCGGGAACCAGTGCATTCAATTCTTCCGCCAAGCGTACCGACGTATCATACGGCGTCACCATCACGCAGGTATGGCTGAATTTGTCGAGTTGCGCCTTGACGGCAGCAACGACTTTTGGATGCGTATGGCCGGTGTTGCAAACGGCAATGCCACTGCCGAAATCGATATACCGATTCCCTTCGACATCCCACAGTTCCGCATTGCTGCCCCTGTCGATGTAAACCGCAGCGGCATTACCCTGGCCGCGCGCGACAGCAGCGACTTTGCGCGCCTGCCAGTCTTCATTACTCGGGGTCGTCGTTGCCGGTGTGACTTTCTGCATGCTTTTCATTGTAAGAATTCCTGCGTCAGGGGGTACGGGCTGTTGGCGTCGCGAAGGACTTGATCAGCCGATACCAATAATTGTTCGAGTCGTTGAATGCCTGCACGCCAAT
>DDIP01000135.1:38427-38641 GCA_002338605.1 Proteobacteria bacterium UBA1847
CGTTGAATGCCTGCACGCCAATTCGTTCATCCTGTCCGTGCGCGCGCATGTCATTCGGATCATCTGCGACTGCCGAAACAGTATAGACCGGGATGCCGGCATTTCGTACGAATGCGCCGTCCGTCGCACCCGTGCTCATCTCCGGAATCACCGCTATTCCCTTCCACATCGATTGCGCGATCTCCGTGATCGGTCCGACAATCGGCGGTGACAT
>DDIP01000135.1:38737-38909 GCA_002338605.1 Proteobacteria bacterium UBA1847
GCCGACAATCGGCGGTGACAGCGGCGACGGCGGGCTTGGTGTACTGGGGTCGATCTGCGATACGCTGACATTGTATGGCGCGACTATCGTCTCCAGCGTGTTCCTGACCGTCGCCACCTCGGACTGCGGCAGATAGCGGCAATTGATAACGGCACGAGCCGTTTGCGGCAGT
>DDIP01000135.1:39008-43892 GCA_002338605.1 Proteobacteria bacterium UBA1847
CAGCCGTTTGCGGCAGCGCGTTCTCCGCATGTCCGCCGTCAAGCTGGGTCGCGACACAGGTCGTGCGCGCAATGGCATTGTAATAGTGTTCGTCCAGCAGCGCGTCCAGGGCGTCCGGGTCCGGCGTATCGGCGAGGACCGCGCGGATCAGGGCTTCGTCCTCCGGGGCTATGCTGATCCAGCGCTCGAAAAACGTTCGCGTCGTTTCATTCAGATCGATCGGAAACTCGTAGGCTTCAAGGTCGACCAGCGCCCGTGCGAGTCTCGAAATTGCGCTGTCCCGATGCGGACGCGAACTGTGGCCGCCCGGGTCAGTCGCCTGCAGCGTAAACGACACGTAAATCTTCTCACTGGTCTGCAGCATCAACGCCAGCGGCTTACCGTTGATGAGCAGTATCGGACCACCGTCGGTATTCAGCGCAAACTCGGCATCAATCAGGTCGCGATGTTCCGCCAGCAACCACTTGGTCGCGTTGCCCGTCGTTTCCTCGTCCGCGGTAAGCATCACAATCAGGTCGCGGTCCGGTTCGAAGCCCTCGTTTCGGAGTCGAATCAGGTTGGCGATCAGTATTGCCGCACCCGCCTTGTTGTCATTTGTTCCGCGCCCGTAGTACCAGCCATCGTCTTCGGTCATTTCGAACGGTTCGTAGTTCCAGTCTGCCCGCAATGCCTCGACGACGTCGAGGTGGGCCATCAGCAGCAATGGCTGACGAGACGGGTTTGCACTGGGGTACCGCACAACCAGGTTTTGCAATGCCTCCGTTTGACCCAGCGCCGCAATTTGGGAGTCCTCGAATCCGGCGGCTTTGAGGTGGCGCACCAGCAGTTCGACGGCCTTGCTGGTGTCGTTACCGCCACTTGGCGCTGTATTGACCGCGACCAGCTCGCCCATAATGTTGCGCGCCAGGTCGGGGTCCGTTTTTTCGGCACCGCAGCTTGTCTGGGCACCAGCAAGCAGCACAAATCCGGCCACCGCCGGCAACAACTTTTTCATCGTAGAATCAAACCACGGAAGATGCGATGCTCGAGTTTAACTCGGCATCCCGGGGTATACCACGTGGTTCGTGAACAAAGATTAGCGGCGATTTTGCTCGTATCGGGGAACGCGGTCTGGCGCTGCCGGACAGTCGTTTGGCAGACTGTTTTTGTCATCCTGATGATCGCCGCGCTTGCCAGCCCAACGCGTGCAGAACTCGATCTGCGCAACGCGACCGTCGACAGGTTCGACAACGGCTTTACGCTGATCATGCTGCCTGATCATCGTTTTCCGGTCGCGAGCGTGCAGATGCTCTACCGCTTCGGCGCGCGCAATGAAGTGACCGGGAAAACCGGCCTCGCGCACTTTCTCGAACACATGGCCTTTCGCGACACCGAGAATTTCCCGAACACCGACGTGGTCAGCCGTATTTACGCGGTCGGAGGTGAATGGCACGGCTACACCTGGACAGACCAGACGACGTATTACTCAACGGTACCGAGCGAGCACATCGATTTGTTGCTGCGGATCGAAGCCGACCGGATGTCCAGGCTGAAGCTTTACAAAAAACACATGGAGGCGGAACGCGGCTCCGTACTCGCCGAAATGCATATGTACGAGAACCTGCCGACCTCGATGTTGATTGATGCCGTGAACTACCTGTCATTTCTTGCTCACCCCTATCGCAACAATACGATTGGCTGGGAAAGCGACATCGAAAATCTGCAGCACCGGGATGTCGTCGAGTTCTATGAACAGCACTACCAGCCTGCCAATGCTGTACTGGCGGTGGTTGGGGACTTCGAGCCAGGCTAGGTGCAGCAGCGGGTGGCGAAACTGTTCGGCTCAGTGCCGGGCAAGGTCGCAACTCCGCTGCCGCATACGATCGAGCCGGCACAGAACGGGGAGCGGCGCGTTACGCTGCACGGGCCGCAAGAGCGGCGTCAATTCATGATCGCGTATCGGGCGCCATCGGCTGTCAGCGCGGATTTTGCGGCCTTTCTCGTACTGCAGGAAATTCTCGGCACCGGGTCCGGCGTTAACTTTTTGCAAAACGACTGGGGTACGCCGGTGGGCGACGATGCCGTGTTGGCTGGCGCCGCGGAATCGCTGACCACCTGGTTTCCACCGAGCGCACAGGATTACGTGTTTATTATCGGTGGCATGGCTGCAGGTGACGATACAGAGTCAGTCGTGGAACAGCGCATCGAATCGCGGATCGCTTCGCTGCGAAAAACGGCGCCGACACGCGAGCGCTTGGACGCCGCGATAAGCGATGTGCAGGATGCGCTGATTTTTGACGTTCAAACCACGGAGGACGCTGCACATCAGCTCGCGTTCTTCGACGGGCTCAATGCCCTGGACATCCTGCTCACCCTGCCGGAACGCGTCGCTGCGGTTACCGCCGCTGATGTGCAGCGTGTTGCTGCGCGTTATCTTGGCTCCGAGCAACGTTCGATCGCGTGGTATCTGCCCGGGCGACGCGACGAAGCAACTGCTGTGGAGTCCGCACCCGCGGCCACGGCGATCAAAATCGAGCGTCCTTTGGGCGACCTCGGCCAGCGCATCGCCGACAAGCCCGTCGTCCGGAAACTGGGCGACGGAATTCCGGTGATCCTGCAGCATTCGGACCTGTCGTCAACGGCGTATCTGCAGATCGCTTTACGCGGCAATCAATTCACAGGCGCGGTGCCCGATGTGCCAATCGCCGGACACGCTGCAATCAGTCAGGACGTTCGTTCCCGGCATATCGGCGATGCAATTCGGAAAGCCTACGACAGGTACAAGGCTATCCAGCCCATCGCCGACCACCAAACCGATCTGTCGGTCGATCCGACGACCAGAATGGAGCAGGAGTTTGCCAAACTGATGCAAGTGGACAGACAATCGCCTGCATCGCGAGTGGCACCATCGCTGATCACCGTTGTCGGCGATATCGACACCGACCGGGTGTTTACAATGCTGCAGGACGCTTTTGGCGACATCCAGTACGCTGAGGTCTCGCGTGCGAAATCGGGGCCCGTCGGCAGCGACTCAAAGACAGTGTCAATCGGTAAACCGGTTGCCCAGGCGCAAATGGGCTACATAGCCAGGGCGCCGGGGCCCGATGATCCTCGTTCGGACGCCTGGCGACTCCTGCTGTACATACTGAGTCACGACTACGAAGGCAGGCTGGGCAAGAAAGCGATCACCGAGTCTGGGCTTGTCTATTACATCGACAGTGACTACCGGTCCGACGGTGAAAATGCGTGGGTGACGCTGTCGACCGGTGTGGACACGAGCAAGATCGCACCGCTTGGCGCGCTCCTGTCGGCTGAACTGGATCGGTTGCAGACCGAACCGCCGACAAGCGCCGAGATCGATGAGGCGAAGAGCCACCGAATCGGCCGTTTTCACAGTGCTGCGCAAAGCAATTCCGAGCTTGCAACTGAACTCGCAACGCAGTGGCTTTGGTATGGCGAGATCCCTGATGCGGCGTCACTGCAAAAGCGCCTTGATGCGATCAGCCATCAGGATGTTCTCGACGAAGTCGCATCGTTTACGTCCGGTCAACGGATTGTTGTTGCCGAGTGACGAAACCTCAACGACAGCGCTGGTAGTGAGCCTCGGCCTCGTCGAGGTGAGACAGCACGGTATTCCGCTCGTCGTCGCTATTGAAATCCGTCCTCGACGTTGCCGCTGAACGAATGTTGTCGATCCAGGCGAGAAAGTATTCGGCCGCCTCAGCGGACTTCGGCGGCTTGCCGTTGACAGTCACATAGACCGGACTGGTCGTCGCGTAAGGATAAATATCCAGCAGCATCGGGTGCGCTGCGTCACTCCAGGCACGAAGCAATAGCCAGCCACTTTCTCGAATCGTAGCGCTGCCGCTGACGTTGATATTGCTCTTGTCGGCACCGGTCTCGAAAGATTCAATCACCTCACCGTTGAAGACCAGTTCAAGATGATCGACCGGCACGGCGGAGCGCAGTGTGCCGGAGAAGCTGACTTCCTCGTCTCTGCCCGGCAGGGCAATTTCACTTCCCGGGTACTCGCCGTTGACTGTTAACCCGACGAGCGGTCCGTTACTCGCCATTGAGGCTCCCGCCTTCAACCCTGCTATCCAGCCATCACGGCGCTCTGCCGCTGTATCAGCATCGCCAGTGATCCGGACGTAGGTACGGTTCAGGCCAACGGGACCGCGCAGTGATGCGTAGTTCGCCATCGCGTCAGTACCACCGGCTGTCGCAATTCGGGCGCCGCAGTTCAGCAGCTTGTACCAGACCTCGGCCGACGCCCGGTGGTCCGCGAAGCCAACCGTTTCGTAATAGTCGACGAGGCCAAGCGCCGCATCGACCGGCAAAGCATTCGTCAGGTTCTTGTTTGCTACCGGATCGGGAGGCGGCGCCAGGAACGGATGCACATAGCCAACCGCCGCATTCTGCTCACGGGCAAGTCTGGCAATTGTCACGTTGTCCGGAAACACACTCGCTGCTGCGGTGCCCGGGTAGGCTGAGTAATCCGGCAACAGCAAGTGGCTGTCGAGACCCAACAGACCGAGGTGTCCCCAGTAACTGGTGTGGTATTCCTGTGCGTGCAGCAATGTGACCTCGTCATCGCTGATCGCGTCAGGTTCCGTTGAGAAGTAGGCGATGTCCGGAATTCGCTGTTCTTTATTCACGATCAGGTTGAAAACCACGTCCAGGTCTTCGGCGCGGGCCTGCTCCACCATGTTGGCGGGGGAGTTACGGTAACTGCCACCGTAATTCATGTGGACGTGGACATCGCCGCTGAACCAGTTTATCCATTCGGTTGGCAGGTCCAGCGGGGTTACGCGCAGGGTCAGTGCGTTGTCGCGCCCGGGTGCGACATTGATGACACGGCGCTCGATTTCGTGCTCGAAGCCGCGCCAGACACTGATGTGGGTT
>DDIP01000447.1:0-9378 GCA_002338605.1 Proteobacteria bacterium UBA1847
GAAGAACGGTTGTACCCTTTCGCGAGGACCTCTCCTGTTGCCCGACGAACGGTCACGGCCCCAAATGGATACCGGGGGATCCGCTGTGCAGTGGTAATGGCCGGGCGCATATACTCAACGGGTGTCATGTGCGCTGGGATTTCCGAATGCTTTAAGTAAGGCCACTATTCCCTTCCACTGGGAAATGGGAAACTGAAGAATGTTTACCTTACAAGGATTTCAATGACAAAAGGCAAAATATAAACTTCCAAACCACAACCTATATTGATCTCTTCTACCATAGCCACAAAGGTTTGGGTTTTTTGGGTAATCTTCTTTCTGGCTTTACCGGATTATCAAATTGAATATGAGCTTTAAGACAGAGTATTTCTTCGATACGCTCCGCCGCGCGCATTATCTGATGTACCTCAATTTCTTCGAGGGTAGTATGGTTCTCTACAAAATTTCGTAAATAGGTTTCTGATTTGGATTTCACTCCATTCCGGTTACAAACTAAATAAGCAACTGACTCAGCTTCTAATTCCCGTTTCGAGTGGTCAATCTTCCTGCCATGAATTTTGAGCTTTTGGTCCTGTCCAAGATGTCCCAAAAACAAGTGTGCGAGTTCATGAGTGAGTGTAACAAACCTAGTTGCTGGATTATGATTCCGGTTGATATGAATTCGATAATGGGAAAATTCTTTAGGAGTACTTGCGCGTTGAACAAGACGAATAAGACCCGCATTGCAATCGCCAGCGTCTACCAAATAAAATTCAATTCTCCTTTTTGCAAGTAAAGTCTCAAACGACTTCAGCTTTAATTCGTCGACCTCACCTTGGGCAAAGAAGCTATTCACGTCATGTGGAAGTGGTTTGCCTTCTGTATCCATAACATCATAGACCAAGGCAACGGGCCCAAATGGCCAGAGAATGAGTAGTGGCCGTGCGCCTTCCTTAGGCCATCGACCAAATCGTTCATTCCAGTCGTGGGCTGATGCGGCGTAACTTAGCCCAGGTTTTTGGACTTGGAGCAGCATGGCATTGAACGGAGCGAAGTTCCGTAAACGTACTACGAAGTCCAGAAGGTCCTTGTAGTCTTGGCTTTTTGTGTAGAGGCGAGAGTCGGCTAGGAGCTGATCCAGCAAAGTCCGCACGGCTTCTTTCTCGGATGGTCCATGCTGCGGTTCAGGGTAATCGGCCGTGTGGTCGCTCATGAGGCATCTTTGCCCTTAAGCAGGTAGCTGCATTGAAGGGCCGTTCGGGTTTTCCATCGCACCGTACCTGGAAATATGAAATTCCTCAAAGTCTCGTTTAAGATTTTCTGCTTTTTCTAATTAACCTGGGCACTCCAAGTCTGGGGATTGGCTTGGAAAGCAAGTTAACCAATTCCTCAATTGTCAAAACCCTTATGGCATAGCCAGCCCGTTCCGCTTGAGCAACATCAGGAAAATTTATTTTTTCTCTACCTTTAAGAACATGTCTGTCAAAAAATTCTCCGTCAATCCAAAGAGCTTTTTTATCTTTTAAATCAAAGAGAAGGACCCCCCATTTACATTTCTTTTCCTTTACCAAATTACGAAACCCTTGACTGGGCTTTTCCCACCACTGCTCCTGAGAAGCAAAGATTGACAAGGCGATTGGTAGACCAGCAATTTCAGCCAAAAAATAATTCGCATTACCTCTTCCCACATCAAGAATTTGTGCCCCTGCACTTTCTAACGAACTCACAAAGGAATTCGCTATAGCATGGCTATTAGCTGCGGCGTCTCTTCTCTTGACCCTTGCTGCACGGGTTACTATTTCCAATAACGTTTTAGGGGAAAAATCTACTCTTTCTGGACTCATATCATGTCCGCCCGTTTACCGTTGCTGTTGACGATAGATCCCAGCTTGGCGGGATTATCCGATACGGCATGGTCATTCACCGGTCGGTCAGTTTCTCGTAATAATTCTCCGCCAGTTGGTTTCTTTTGATATTCCTACGCATGAGGCAAGGCAGGCTTTCTGTGTGCCCTAGCGGGCAGCGGCCGTTATCAGGTCTCGGCCAGCACGTCATTCAGTGAGCGTGCTACGACATAACTCGCCGGGTTTTTGCCAATTTCCAGGGCTTTGGAGTGTGCTTTTCCGCACTCGATTTTCGCACTTTCCTTGTCTCGCAAGTCATCTGTGAACAGGCTACTTTTCGTCTCAACCACAAAGTACAAGCGTTCAGCGCCATCTTTTTCCACCAGCACTGCCCAGTCCGGATTGTAAGGGCCAAGGGGTGTAGGCACGCGGAACCAACCCGGAAGCTTAGCGTAGACCTTGATCGCCTCGTTCTTCTCCAGGTCGTTGGCAAAGGTCCGCTCGGTGTCGGACTGGTAGATCACCTGCTCATAGACTGACTTATTGGCCGCGAGCATGTTCTTGAGGTACCCAGTGAGCTCTTCCTGCTCAAACAGCTCCTGCGAGTAGTAATATTCGTCCCCCAAACGTTGGTACTTGATGCCGTCCACCAATGCTAAGCGCTTGCAGCGGTTAATTGTCTGGGCCGCCAGTTTGATAAATTCCTGGGGGTTACGTTTAAAGTCATCGAGCCGACCACTTCCTACGAGAATGCGATGAATACTGCGACGAGTGAGCTGAGTTTTATCTTGAAGGTCGGTGAGGATATCGGGCAATTCAATATCGCTTTCGTCGAGAGTGACCGGGGCAGAGGTTATTGTCTCTGTGGCGTCTACGCCGGAACGCCCGATGGCTAAATCGGCTTTGCGCCATTGCAGGCGGGTCTTTGAGATGGGTGGATTGTTTGCCAAGCCCTTGGTACAGGCCACCAGCAACGCCTCGTTGTCGAACTGTACGCGGTAGGTAGTTTTGTGCTTAATACGGTCCCATAATGCTTTGAAGTCTGTGCTTTGCAACACCGCTTGACGGCTCTTCACTTGCTGTCGCTCGTCGGCGTTCTTGATCTCCAGGCCCCCAGCCAACTTTCGGAGAATTTCCATCACCTGTGGTAGTTGTGCGGCGAACGGCTCCGGCAAGGTTAGCATACCATCTTTGAGCTGCTGGCGTAGTGCGTCCTGCACTTTACCTTGGGCGTTCAAGAGTCCGTTAGTTTTCAAGTGCTCCCACAATACTTTGGACCGGTCAAAGCCAAGCGGCTCGGGTTGGCCGTCCGCGCCGGAAACGGTCACTCCAGCGAACTGGTGCGCCTCGACAATGCCGAATCGAATGCCGGTTTCGTCTTCGATCTCCTTCTGGAGTTTCTCGGCGAATTGCTCGTAGCTTTCGGTCGCGATCACGGTCAGGATGTTAACTTCGAAGCCACGTAAACGCTCGCCCTGCTGGTTCACACAAAGCCGCAGACCACGCCCAATAGTCTGTCGTCGCTGTTGCTCGGAAGCCATTTCTCGCAGGGCACAGATTTGGAACACGTTCGGATTGTCCCAGCCTTCGCGTAGGGCGGAGTGGGAGAAAATGAACTTCAGTGGCGTGTCGAAGCTCAACAGCTTTTCCTTGTCCCGCATGATCAGTCCGTAGGTATCGTCATCAGCCTGAGTCGTTCCTTTGGTATCTTTGAATACTTCCACCGTCTTCCCGGCGATCTTCTTCTTGTCGATGGAAAAATAGCCGTTGTGCACATCCTCGGCAGCGGTGGCGAGGTTCACTTCCTTAAAGAGGGTCAGGTAATCGGGATGTTTAGCGAGGCGACGGTACTCCTCCTCGAAGATCCTGGCATAATCGCCTTTCACCGGGGTGCCGTCGGCGTCGTATTGTCGGTACTTCTCAACGGCATCGATGAAAAACAGGCTGAGCACCTTGATACCCTGAGGCCGGAGGCGCTTCTCCTTGTCCAGGTGCTCCTTAATGGTGCGGTGAATCATCTGGCGCTGTACACCCAGCGCATCAACGGTGCCGTAGGCTTGGCCGGGACGGAGGTATTCTTCGCAGCCGGGATAACGGAGTTCCATGAACTTATCTTCCTTGGCGTCCCGAATTTCCTGTCCAATGATGTGATCTCGGTAAATCTCTCGCTTGGTAACCTCTTCCAGTTTGTCGAGTGGTGCCACGGTGACGGTTTGCCGTGCGACGCCGTGGGCAGTGGCAATGTCCAGTTCCACCTTGGCCCCCACGACGCTTTTGCCGCGGGATACGGGAGCGATAAACCGCACATATGCTTTGTTGTACCCGCCCTCCACGAAGGCTGCTGCCACTTCGATCTGCTTCACCAGCTTGCGCTCGTAGGCGTCAACCGCATCAAGCTTGAAAACCATGTGGTGCGCCTCTTTCGGCGTCGCGGAATAGCGCAGGTTGCACAGCGGATTCATCCGCTCCATGGCCTTCTTCCCCTTACCGTCAAGCCCCCCTTCCACGCTCTGGGGCTCGTCCACGATCAGGATAGGGCGCGTCGCCCGGATAAGGTCAATGGGCTTTTCCCCGCCCGTCTTCTCGCTGGGCCGATACATGACATTCTTGGACTTTTCCCGACGTGCGACCTCGTCCGCTTCCTCCGTCTGCGCCGCCTGTTCGTCGCCGAACTTATTGATGGCGCCCACCGTCATGACCATAATCTGAATCTGCGGGCTGGTGGCAAAATTTCGCACCTGTCCAAGCTTTGCCGAGTCGTAGATGAAGAAGTCAAATGGGGCGCCTGCATAGAGTCCCTTGAGGTGTTCCGCAGCAGTCTCGATGGTGTGATAAACGCCTTCCTTGATGGCTACTGAGGGCACCACGATGACAAACTTGGTGAAACCGTAACGTTTGTTCAGTTCGAAGATTGTGCGCAGATAGACGTAGGTCTTGCCGGTGCCAGTCTCCATCTCCACGGTGAAATCGCCGGACTCAAGAGAGGTCGACTGGGCGAGCCCGTGGCGGAGTTGCACCGCGTGCAGGTTGGCGAGCAATTCGTCGTCGAGCAGGGTCAGCCTGTTGCCGATACCCAAGTCATTTTCAAAGAAAGCCATACGAAGTTGTGGATCGTCCACGTCTTGCGTGACGGTGAACTCCGTCCGACAAGTCTCTTGTCCGTGAAAAAGGGCGCAGACTGCTTCGATGGCCTGAAGCTGGTAGTCGAGATTGGGCTCGAAATGAAGTTTCATGGGGTGTTGTCCGAGATTGCGTGGTAGATATCTAATTTGAGGGATTCGTCTTCCTCTTCAGCGTTCAAAATTGCTTGCATCCAGCGCCCGAGCAGTTCTTTGGAAATGTTCCCTGCTGCGACGTGGTAGCTGATATTTTCTGCCTTGCGGATGAAGCGATCGCTGCAAAACAGGTAGCCGTTGAAGAGCAGCATCTGGGCGCACAGGGTAATGGCGATGCGCTTGTTGCCATCCTGAAAGCAGTGGAACTTGCAGGCGGAATGAAACAGATGCGTCAGCTTCTCTTCGAAGGTCGGGTAGTATTCGTCGTTCTGAATGTGTTCGAGCACACTAGCCAGTTTGCCGATTTCCAACACCCCCAGCGTTCCACCACCGCTCTTCTCCACCGTCAACCCGTGGGTGTGGATAGCCTGCTCGATGGTTAAATAGCGGTAGACCATCACTCGCGTTCTTTGAGGCGTTTCATCACGTCCTTGACGTCTTCCAACCGGTCCGCCAGCTCCTTGCTCTTCTCACCGATGAACCGCTCGAACTCGCTGGGTGCCAGCGGTGTCACGTAGTCTTTGAGCTGGAGATGGAGCGCATCTCGGAAGGCAAGGTCACGACTGGCCATTTTGTTCCGCGCCTTTTCAATGAGGGGCCGCCAGTGCGGCAGCGCCTCAAACTTCCGGAAAAGTTCGTCTACCTCAGCGGCGGTCAGCGGCTTTCCATTGATAGCAAAGGCGGCTCGCAGTTCTTGGGCAAACCCACACTCGTAGGAGGCGATCAGGTCCAGCACTTCGGAATAAAAGGTGTCCCGCACTTTATCCTTTCCTTCCAACTGGAGGATTTTCCGGTATTCCTTCGCCTTTTCCCGGAAGATGCTCACGTAGATCCGGTCCGTATAGACGGAGTATTTGAAATTCCCCATCGCCACACAGTCCTTCAGCGCATCGGTGAACTGCTTCCGATAATTGTCCTCGATGAAGGCGGAATGGATGAAATCCTCGTCCCGCTGGTTGATGTATTTTGTCCCGCCACCCGTGCGGGCATTGATCGTGTCGATCACGATGTCGAGGATCATCTGGCGGACCAGACCGGCCCGATGGCTCTCCGTCATGAGCATCGCCAGGTTCAAAAAAGCCCGGAAATCGAACACGCCCAGCACCGTGGTTTTGGTCACGAAATCTATTTCGTGACCAAGCGTGCCCTGAATCGCCAACTTCAGGGTTTTCAGGCGATTACCACGCAAAACCTCATACCCGTTCCGGCCAAGTTCCGGGGCAAATTTCTCCAGATAATTGTCAACCGTGCGGGTGGTCACTTCAAAGAAGGAGGCCACTTGTTCCTTGAGCACAACCGTCCTACCTTCAAACGGGATGCCCTGGATGCCCGCTGCTTTCTCGATCTCGGCGAGAGCATACGGGTTGTTCAAGATGTTCTGCCGATCGATCTCGGAAGTGGTGAGGTCTTTTCCCATGCCGATTACAAACTCCTCACGGTTTCGAGACCGTGCTGATTAAGGATGGCGGTGAGGTTGGTTTTGGCCACATCGTCGGCGAAGGCACTGTCGCGGAAAACGACCGTAGTTTCTCCGGCGGGCTTCAATGCCTGGTGCCAGGCCACGAGGCCGAGGGCCAGCGGCTCTAGGTCGGCATGCGGGATGGCGGGCGAAAGACAGACAAGCAGCGAGCCCCCGCCGATGGAGTGGATTTCATGCGCCTGATTTGCGCCTCCGGCCACCTTCTTCCGTTCGATAGGCACGCAGAGGTCGAGGCCGAGCTTGAGGAGTAGCTCGAAGAGGATGTCCTGCTCCGTGCGATCGGTCTTGAGGTGCTCGATGGAGGCTTCGAGGGTTTCGGCGAGCTTCTCGCGGTCCGCCTCCCACGCCCGGATGTTGCTGCTGTCGAGCTTGAAGACTCGGAAACCGAGGTCCCCCGCGAACATCGGGTTCTCCTCCCGAATCTTCTTAGCGGCCCGGCGCAGGCGCTCCTTCGCAACGTCGGCGATTGTCTCATGCTGATGTGGCGCGGTGTTATCTCCATGCGCAACCGGTTCTGGTAGTTGCACTAGAATGAACCGACGATTAGAGCCGTCACGAACGTTTAGATTCATCGCCGCGTGTGCCGTCGTTCCTGAGCCAGCAAAAAAATCTAGAATAATGTCATCTCCCTCGGTCGTGACATCGAGAAGCGTTTCAAGTAAGGCCAAGGGTTTGGGAAACGAGAATACCTTTCGGCCAAATAGAGTCTCAACCTCCGAGGTGCCATGCCGCCCTGAATACTGCTTATCGAGCAACATCGAGCATACCGTTCGAGACGTGTGGCGCATCTTCCGAACGATCCGATATTCACCATTCTCAGTTTTGTACCCGACGATTTCGATGTTGGTGTTTTGACGTGCCTTCTCTTTTCCCCAACGCCAGACGAACTGCACCTTATTCTTGCTTTTCGGCGGGAACACTTGGGTATCAGTGGAGGCAGTTTTGTCCACGCTGATCCTGTAAAACCCTTCCGCATCGCAATCGGTGCCGTCGAGATAGAAGGGGTAATACAGGTTAGGCCGATTCGTTAAGTGGAACGACTCGTCGCTGTTGTATAGCGGATGTATATTGAAGGGACCTTTCTCATCTTCATACTTGAAATCCTTTCCCTCCTCCTCCAATTCGAAAGTCTCCGTCGATTCTGAGGCCCTCGAGTACATGATGCAGTAATCGTGCATCTTGCCTACGTGGCCATAGGTCCTGGCATTCGGGGTAGAGCGAATCACGAAGGTGGCCTGGTAGTTCTCTTCACCGAACACCTCGTCGCATAGACGTCGAAGGTTAGCGACCTCGTTGTCGTCTATAGAGACGATTAGGACGCCCTCGTCGCACAGGAGGTTTCGAGCCAGCTGGAGGCGCGGATACATCATGTTGGGCCAGTCGGTGTGGAAGCGACCGGAGGCTTCAGTGTTGGAGGAGAGTTTCCTGCCGCCCTCGCCAGTCTGGCCGGTGAGTTCGAAGTAGTTCTTGATGTTGTCCTGGAAATTGTCTGGATAGATGAACTGATTCCCGGTGTTGTAGGGCGGGTCGATGTAGATGAGCTTCACATTCCCGGCGTAGGATTTCTGGAGGAGCTTGAGGACTTCGAGGTTGTCGCCCTCGATCATGAGGTTCTGTGTGGTGTCCCAGTCCATACTGTCCTCCGGGCAGGGGCGCAGGGTGCCGGTGGAGGGGGTGAGGGCGAGCTGGCGGGCGCGGCGTTTGCCATGCCAGTTGAGGCCGTATTTCTCATCCGCATCGGTAACGGTCTGGTCGCCCACAAGCTGCTTGAGCACGTCCACATTCACCGTTAAACCGTCCGATCCCTCACTTACAAGTTCAGGGAAGAGTGCCCGGAGTTTAGTGAGGTTTTCCGTTTTGATATCTGGGGATTTTGTTTCGGGATCAGCGGCGGTGAGTTTCTGCATTGTGTCCTCGTTCTTCACAGGTTGGTGCGGGCGGCAGCCTGTGCCGCTTCCAGGCGTTTGAGTTCCAGATTCAGTTCCACTCGCCGCGCCATCTGCTTCTCTTTCGCGGCAGTGGCACGCAGGCGAGCGATCTCCTTATCAAGCCGAGCGCATTCTTGCAAGGCGTCGCGCCGGACCGCAGCGGCTTCGGCGTTGGCGGTGACCGCAAAGGTGCCGGTCACGCGAGCAGCATGGAGCGCAAGCAGGGTATCGATCCAGCCTTGATATAGCGAATAAAGTGTTGTTTGCGGCTGCTTGGCGAGTGCCAGCGCAGCACGGAAGGCTGGCCAGCGTTCGCCATCGTGCACCGCGTCCCACTCGGCAGCGATCACGTCGCCCTCCAGCACGGTCCTGCCCGCCTCTCCCTGCGACAACCGTTTGTGGGCAGCCGAAAGTCCGGTCCGTTCGTTCAGCTCGGTCAACAGCAGTAGCGGGTAGGGCACGGCACGGTGGACCAGCTCCACCAACCGAGTCGCCTTGGCTCCGGCCCTAAGGGTGAGGCGCAGCACTGGAACCTCAAGATATTCCCGCACGCCGTCGCGATACTCAGGCACGCCGATGGTCGTGGGCTTAAGCGCCGCCAGCCAGAGCAACTCGTCGATGCCATCGTTGATAAGGTGTTTGTCGCCGGCCGTCGGTGCACCGTTCTCGATCAGCAGCTTCTTGGGCACGCGCTGGTCCACACGGCTGCTAACAGGCAGGTCAAGGGAAAGAAGGAGCGCACTGCTCCCCGACGACGGAATCACGTAAGCGCTCCTCCAAAGGCTTTGGCGGTTTCCTCACTATCCCTGCCCGCCACCGTTTTCCCTGTAGCACCTTCAATAAGCCCCAGGAGAGCCGCCGCTCTGCGGCGG
>DDIP01000447.1:9479-14137 GCA_002338605.1 Proteobacteria bacterium UBA1847
CCGCCGCTCTGCGGCGGAGGAAGCTGTCGAAGTCATCCGCACGGAGTTCTGCGACAGGGATGGAATGGGAAATCAAAAACTCGTCAAGACTTACAAGGCTGACCTGTTTGTTTTTCTGGATTCGAGACAGATATAAGCTGGGCGCGTCACCGCTGAGGAACCTGTTGGTGCCGGCGGCCAGCGGTGCTTTGTTGACGACGCTGTTCCACTTTTCCCGCGGCAACTTGTTCGACTCGCACCATGCCCGTGGGAAGATATGGTGAATATCGATCGCGTTGTTGAAGTAGGTGTTGAGATCGATGGGCGTGCCGCTAACAAAATCCCTGCTGCCATGCTTCATCAGCAACGCGGCAAGGCCCTTGTACGCAGCGGCCAGCCGCGATTGCAGAGACAGCAGGCGTGTCGGGGCGAAGCTGGAATCCCGTACCGAACGGGGCTCACTGCCACCATCTATCCACTGGACTACGTCAGGAAGGTCCATGCCGAAGCGCGTTTCATTGGCGCCCCCGTAGAGCTCGCCGAAAACGCCACACCAGTACCACCGCAGTAATTTTTGTTTAACCCCGTGCTGGCTAATCCTTTCCATCAGTCGGGCGCAGATAGTGGAAAGTGGGATTAATTGTGTTGCATAGGGAAGGCTTCTGGAGTCAAATATTTTCTCTTCGGCAAGCAGTTCGGCGGCCTTCTTGAACCCCGTCTCTATCCGGCCTTGGAGCTGCTTGAAATCACTCAATTCAAGACGTAGGACATCTGCCCTCTTGCACGATACAGCCGCCTTGTTGAGCAGGTGCCGCTCGTAACTGGCGAGAAGAGTGACGGCCGTGAGAAAACTGGTTCCATCTATTGCCGTGAGTACGTCATGCTTGGCAGTTAAACGTTCATGGCGAGCATCCCAATCCTCTCTAAGATTGAACTCATTCGCCGCGAAGGTTGCGGTCATTAGCTCAAAGACGGTCAGCGTGACGCCTCCCGTGTTGACTTTTTCAAATACTTGGCAGACTGCTTCACGCGGCGTGTCCTGTGTGAGCTCGATGGCCGGCACCTTGAATTGCTGAAAACGCAGCCAGACCTCTTGCTCGAAGCGCATGAGGAACATCATGGCGTCTGCGGCGTTGCCGTGGTGGTTTGCGTATCCCATCTTCCACTGCATGAAAAACTGGGTATCGAACATCAAGGCAATCGGAAACAAGCGCAGTTCGTATTGAAGAACGGGAGTACTGAGATCAAGGTCCACCTTCCTGCCAAAGTTGGAAGTAACCCGGAGCGTGTCGGGAACTGATAGCACAGCCTCCTCGCGGTCCTCGGCAGGGTCCAGGCACTTTGCCATATCCAGGAAATAGACTCGGTTTACTTCTGCGCCTTTCTCCGTTTTCGTCTTGACCGGCAGGCCGCTACGAAGCGCGAGATACATTGAGGTGAGCCGTTGCTGGCCGTCGAGAACTAGCGTCTTCGGCCTAGGCGCAGGTTGCAGCGAGACACCCTCAAATAGCCGTGGCTTGAAGGGAACACCGCCCGCTTCAAGAAACATGACCGCGCCAATTGGGTAGGAGAGTGACAGACTGGCGATCAGTGACTTGATGTGCATATCGTCCCACACCCAGCCTCGCTGGAAATCCGGCAACTGGGTATCCCCTCTCGCTATGGCGTCCAAAACGTCCTTGAGGGCTGGCTCTGCTGTTCTAAAACTCATATTGCAACCATCCTTTCAATCAGCATCAGGAAGGACGACCAGGTAGGCCACCACCTCAAAGTCGTTGATGCCTGCGAACTCGCCCTTTTGGGAGTGAGTGCCACCCGGACTGAACAGGCTGGCCACCGCACGCTCTTCGTTCTTGCCAACCACGGAGGCCACCGCGGCGGCAAGCAGGCGCTGAGCGTGCCGCATGTCCTCACCCAGCTTCGTGGTCTTGTCGAAATGGGAGCATGCGGCTGCATCCGGTAAATCGCGGCCAATACCAACCCGTTTCAGGCGGTCAAGGATTTGCTTGGCCTGGGGGAATTGTAGCTGGACGATGCCGTTGTCGCCCACATTTACGAGATAAAAAGGTCCCAGCGGATATCCTGGCTCAAACGTGCGCTCAGCTGCCTCGCCTTCGGCCCGCAGGCCGAAGATGATGCCGGGCGGTACCTCGGCCTCAGTTGTCGTGGTCACCGCGAAGGTCCCCAGTGGCATCGTTTCAAGCAAGCCAGGTTGGGCCCGCAGATACTCGGCTAGATCAATGCGAAAATCGGTGAGTGTGAGGTCGGCAATGGACACACCAGTCGAGAGGTCTTCCAGATCGATAACGGCATCCTGTAATTTGAGTAGTTGTTTCCGGCGATATTCAAGGTCGTTCATCTGGTTGCCAGATTGCTGCTCGATCAGGTTTTCCTCCCCCGTGGCAGAAATGTCGAGCAGCACCATACGGCCGCTGACTCGCTGCTCAAGATTGATATATTCCTCCAACTCCATGTTGGGCCAGAAGTTGACGAGTTGGATGCGATCATTAGGAGAACCGATTCGGTCGATGCGTCCGAAGCGCTGGATGATGCGCACCGGGTTCCAGTGGATGTCGTAGTTGATCAGCCAATCGCAGTCCTGGAGGTTTTGGCCTTCGGAGATGCAGTCAGTCGCGATAAGCAAGTCCACCTCACCCTCGCCAGCGAATTCTTCTGGACGTTCCTTGGATCGTGGCGCGAACGCCGTGAGGATAGAGGCAAGGTCCTTTCGCAGGGCGGTCAGCGTTGTTTGGTTATAGCCCGTCCCAGTAACCAGTGCTGTTTCGATGCCGAGGCTTTTCTTACCCCACGGAGCAAGCTGTTCGTAGAGATAGCGAGCCGTATCCGCAAATGCAGTGAAGACGATCACCTTGCGGTTGCCTGAGTTGATCGGGTTGGCGCACTTATGCTCGATCACCTCGCGCAGCGCGGAGAGCTTGGCATCGCGAGTACCGTCCACCTGTGCGGCGGCGGCGTGCAGGGTCGCCAGCCGGTTTCGGTCTTCAATCAGATCCTGTTTCCAACGTATAAGGTCCACGTCCTTGAGCAGCACTTTCACCTTGCGTCCGACCAGAAGGCTCTCGAAGGCCGGATCCTCGATGTCCAAATCTTCGATTTCGATTTCTTCGAGCTCCTCCGCGTGGTTCTCAATGTGCGCGAGGGTAGCCTCCACTTCCCTCAATTGGCGCTGTATGGTAAGTGCGAACGACGGCACTGCGCTTTCCATTCGCTTGAGCACGTTGACACGCAACAAATGGATCAGGCTTTCCTCGCGGTCCACCTGCCGAAAGAATCCTTCTCCCCCGCGAATCTCAGTGCTGTATTTCTTGTCGTAGGCTTCCTGCTTGTGGGGTAGCACGTAACGGAGAGGTGCATAGGACGAAAGGTTGAGGCGACGGATCTCAAGATTGATCTCCCGAATTGAGGGGAATTTTCCGGATCGGTCCACGTCGGCCTTGATATTGATGGGTTTCAGGCGGTCGGGGAACCGACCAGTCTCGGCGATTCCGTAGTACTTCTCAACATGCTTGCGCGAGCGGGCGATGGTGAGCAGATCGAGGAGGGTGAAGTAATCGAAGCCCAGCATCTCGATAAGCCGTGCTGGGGTCCGCTCCGCGTCGTCAAGATCAAGCCAGCGGTTGAACTGTTTCTGCGCCAGGCGCGTGGTGCTGTCGATACTACCGATGCCGTGGTCCAGCAGGGCTGTGTCATCGCCCTCGGTTCCGAAGGCAATCTGATTCCGCAGGTCGGCCATACGGTTATTGACCGGCGTGGCCGAGAGCATGAGTACCCGCGTTTTGACGCCCTCCTTGATGATCTTACGCATCAGTCTGTCGTAGCGGGTTTCACCCCCCTGTTTGGGTGTGCGCTTATTACGAAAGTTGTGAGACTCATCGATCACCACAAGGTCGTAGTTCCCCCAGTTGACGTGCGCGAGGTCGATGTCGCCCGACAAACCTCCATCGCGGGACAGGTCGGTGTGATTGAGCACGTCGTAGTTGAAGCGATCCTGGGCGAGGAAATTGCGGCGGTCATTTGCCTTGTAGAGCGTCCAGTTGTCACGCAGTCTTTTGGGCACCAAGACCATCACTCGATCGTTGCGCAGTTCGTGATACTTGATGATGGCGAGAGCTTCGAAGGTCTTCCCGAGGCCGACGCTGTCGGCGATGATGCAGCCCCCGAAGCGATTGAGCTTGTCGATTGCACCGACTACACCGTCGCGCTGGAACTTGTAGAGCTTCTTCCAGACCACCGTATTGCGGATGCCGGTGGCAGACTTGACGATCTGCTCCTCGTCGAGGGCTTCCCCCCGGTCTTTAAACAGGTGGTGCAGGATGAGCGTGTAGACAAGAGACGGCTCGCGGTGGGAGGAGAATGTCTGTAATTCCTTGACAATCATCTCCTTCGCGCCCGCATCCGCGGCAAGGGCCGACCATTGGGCGTCGAACCACTGACTGAGCAAGGTTGCTTCTGGAAAGGTTTCGGATGCTTGGATCAGGCTCATTGGATTGCCGGGAACCAATCCGAGGCCATCAGTGCTGAAGGCAAGCGATCCTAGAAGTACCTGTAAGGGGCGAGCGTTTGCATCGCGCAGGACAAAGGCACCCTGCGGAACCGGTCCAATGGCGCGCCGTACCTCGGCTTTGTCCTGAATCCACTGAACAAGACGCTCTGCGAGC
>DDIP01000136.1 GCA_002338605.1 Proteobacteria bacterium UBA1847
TACAACTACTTCAGAACCTATGATCCGTCCACTGGCAGATACTTAGAGAGCGACCCCATCGGCCTGTCAGGGGGACTGAATACCTATGGCTACGTCGGTGGGAACCCGTTATCTGCAATTGATCCTTATGGGTTAGATTGTGTTGCCGTTGGCGGGACCGTCACTTGTACGCCCGGAGATGGACCGACCGTATCGTTCCCTCGCCCAGAGGGATGGCCTGATACGATCAATAGCGACTCGTCCAATTACCACTTTTACAATATCCCGGTTCCGTTAAACGGAGCGGATGCTGCGTGCGTGAAGGATGGGATCATTAACAATCCGACGCCGGGCTCGCCTTCGCCGGCATCTCCGGACGGCACGCGAAACAATGCGACGCCAACAAACGCCCAAAACCTGTTTAATACGATCGACTTGATTAGCTCGTTTGGAAACGATCCAGGTGGGTACAACAACAGCCCCGTTAGGTCCTACACGCGGAACAACGGGAACATCGTCGTGAATGTGACGCTGCCTGGGCACCCATTGCATCCTGGGTATGTCGTTCGAACGATTAACGGGTCGCAGGTCAACAACTACGGCGAGGGCACCGGGTTCCTGCAAGGTCCTTATAGCCCTGTCGCCGGGCAGATAAATGGTGTTTGGAACAACCAGACACAGGGCATAATCGACAACTGCGGTTGCGAATAAGATGTCAGTTACCAGACAGAGACTCGCATTCGCGTTAGCACCCGCATTGCCGGCAATGTATTTTCTTGTGGCGCCCCACCTCACGAATTCGGGTTACACGGGACGGCATAACGTCGTCCTAGTGTTGCTATTTGCTTTGTCGGTTAGTTATTTATCGTGCTTTCTTCTTGGGGCGCCTTTGATCTCGTATTTGCGGCGACATCGTGTTCTGAACACGATTTACTTGTCGATAGGTGGTGCCATTCTGGGCGCAGTAGTGTTCTACGTTTTCGGGTTCGGATTTTCTGCGCTTCTCGATTCCTCAAGGAGCTTGATGCCCAGTGCTGGAGAATTGTTCTACGGCGCAATGCTTGGTGTTCTGGTGGCATTGCCGTTCGGAGTTATCGCCGGCTATCCACTCGTGGGTGCAACCAAGGACTCAGAGTAGTTGTTCACTATCCGTCGTTGGCCTGCTCTGCCGGTCTGCTTGCTCCTTCCACTTTGTGCTTGGCGATCATTGCGTCGATCAACGTGATGATCGCCTCACGGTCGCTAGGACTCATGCCTTCCAGTAATTTGAATCGTTGAAACAACCGCGAACTCGCCAGCGGCGAGTCTTCGATGGGATTGCCCGTTAGTAGGTAGTCCACGCTCGTCCCAAGCGAGTCAGCTAAACGCACGAGCATCTCGGCCGGCGGAATATTCAACCCGCTCTCGTACTTGTTGAGCTGCTGGAAGCGGATATCGACTTTTCCGGCCAATTCCTTCTGGGTCCAGCGTTTTTGCTTTCTGAGCTGCTTGAGGCGGCTTCCAAGAGCCTTGCGGAACGCTTTGCTCTGCATAGCGGTGAACAAGTCCAAGATTTTCACAACGGTCTCCGCAGTATAACGAAACGATAATCTTTAAAGGATTTGACAACACTCCGTAAAAGTATAAGATTAGCTCCGGAAACGAGTCAACTGTATTCTTGTAAGGACTCTCTGAATCGGAGTTTGGTCGGTGACCTGGCCACACAAATGGAGTTAGCTTTACTCCGAAAAGAGGTATTTCAAAGACAAGTTATTTTTTTCGAAACCCCCTTGACAGGTTTTTACGAAAGGAGCGATTTATGGCCCGTATCCCCGATGATCAGCTGGATCGTCTGAAGGCCGAAATCGCGGTGGAGCGCCTGGCCGAGGGAATGGGGGTGGTGCTGAAGCGTCACGGTGCTGATCTTTTAGGTCTCTGTCCGTTCCACGATGATCGCGAGCCGTCGCTGGTCATCAGCCCGAAGACGAACTTGTGGCACTGCCTCGGCGCGTGCCAGATGGGCGGCTCGGTGATCGACTGGGTGATGCAGGCCGAGGGGGTATCGTTCCGACACGCGGTCGAGCTCTTGCTGGCCGACTATCAACCTTTAGCTGCTTCATCCGGCAAACGACCGGCCAACTCGACGGTGAAGAAGCTGCCCACGGCGCTCGAAGCGGATGCCGGCGACGCCAGGCTGCTTGCCCAGGTGATCGACTACTACCACGAGACCTTGAAACAGTCGCCGGAGGCCTTGGCGTATCTGGAGAAGCGCGGCATCGCCAATAGCGAGGCGATCGATCGCTTCAAGCTCGGCTTTGCCAATCGCACGCTCGGCTATCGCCTGCCGATGAAGAATCGCAAGGAAGGGGCGGCCCTGCGCGGCCAGTTGCAGCGCATCGGTATCCTGCGCTCGACTGGTCATGAGCACTTCAATGGTTCCCTGGTCGTCCCGGTGATCGATGACGCTGGTCAGGTCACCGAAGTCTACGGCCGCAAGATCACCGATCGGCTGCGCAAGGGCACGCCCTTGCATCTCTATCTACCGGGACCGCATGCCGGCGTGTGGAATGCGGC
>DDIP01000193.1:0-749 GCA_002338605.1 Proteobacteria bacterium UBA1847
AACCGCCGATAACGAACCGGTCCTGAAAGACCGTGAGACCACGACCGAAACCCTGGCGTGCAATATTCGAATCGTCAATGCCGGCAAACTGAATATCGGACTCGTCGTAGGTGACGATTTTGAACGCCTTTTCTGAGCCACTTCGATCCACATAGCGAACGCAATCAGCGACAGTATCATTGAACAGCACACCATCCCTCCAGGGCTGCGCATTGTGCGTACCGGGTGGTAAGTCGCAAACAATCGACACTTCCCATTTTCGGTTGACGTGCAGCAGTGCACCCGTTTTCAGGCCACTCAAGAATATCCCCGACTCGTTCACATGAACCATGTTGACATGGAAATCGTTGACCGCCGCCGGGCCAGTCGGGGTACGCGGGTCGAAGGTGTAACCCCTCCACTTGCCGAGCGCGCGCTGGAGCTGGAACCCCCAGTCGAACTCGCCGGTATCGAGGTTGAATGCCAGCAGACTATCGAATCCGGTCGAAGTCAGAAACAGGCGGTTGTCCAGGCGGCAGATCTCATGGCAATGCTTGAAATAGCGATTGCGAAACGATTCCTGGATTTCAAATGCCTGGTTGTAGCGATACAGCTCATCGCTGGCAGCAACGAAAATATCATCGTCATCGAATGCAATGCCGCGCAATCCGCGGTCTGCACCACGTCCTTCGAAATCGATACCACTGTGGTTCCAGTCAACCTGCTGCTGGCCAGTCCGGTGCTCGAAATCGACAACGTAGATCCCGCCG
>DDIP01000193.1:848-1524 GCA_002338605.1 Proteobacteria bacterium UBA1847
ACAACGTAGATCCCGCCGTGACTCTCCCCCTGCTGGCTGCCCCTCACAACGGACGTTGCGATCAGTGTCGGCAATTTTATTTCCACTTGTCCTGTGCTCCGTTGCGTTTGGCGCGAACCTGCTTCTGATTTTCCGAGGCTACCAGACCGGGATCATAGTATGCTTGCTTTACCGGATAATACTGATAATAAAGGTCCGCCCGTGAATTCCTTCTGCAGTCGAAACCTGGCAATCACTGTCATCCTGTTCACATCAACAACAATGTCATCGTGTATGAATCCTGAAGACACCCCCGCCTATCGACACGCCAACGAAGCGATTGGCACGGTGCGCGAAGTCTACGACGGACGCCTGTATCCCGACATTCAGGTCAACACGTTTCGCAATATTGACCGGCTGTTCCCCACCCGTATCGTGAGGCGCGGGACGACCGTTCGCGAGCTTCGGAAAAGTGCGGTACCGCTCGGCGAATTTTCCTATACAGCGGACGGCAAGACCTACGATCTTTATGATGTCCTGTCGCTGAACCGGGTCAGCGGCCTGCTGATCATCAAGGATGGGGAAGTCGTATTCGAACAATACCTGCTCGGGAACGCACCGGATACGCGGTGGATGTCGATGTCAGTTGTAAAATCGATGACGGCAACACTGATTGGCGCGGCCATCCAGGATGGCT
>DDIP01000193.1:1671-1931 GCA_002338605.1 Proteobacteria bacterium UBA1847
CCTGCCACGGTTCAAGGACACGGCCTATGACGGCGTCACCGTACGGCAGATCTTGCAGATGACCTCGGGCGTCGCGTGGAACGAAACCTATACTGACCCTGCGTCTGACCGTCGGCGCATGCTGGAAGCGCAGGTTGCACAACGGCCGGGCGACATCCTTGACCTGATGGGTGCATTGCCGCGCGCGGCCAAACCGGGCACACGATGGAACTACAGTACCGGGGAGACCCACGTCGCCGGTGCCCTGGTGCAGGCGGCAA
>DDIP01000193.1:2039-2266 GCA_002338605.1 Proteobacteria bacterium UBA1847
AGGCAACCGGCATGCCGGTTGCTGACTACCTGTCGGAAAAAATCTGGTCGAAAGCCGGCATGGAAGCCGATGCCAACTGGTGGCTCGAGTCGCCCGATGGACTCGAGGTCGGCGGCAGCGGCTTGTCGGCAACGCTGCGTGATTATGCACGGTTTGGACTCTTACTCCTGGATGACGGCGTTGCCGATGGCGAGCGAATTCTGCCGGAAGGCTGGATGGCAGAAGCC
>DDIP01000193.1:2387-3215 GCA_002338605.1 Proteobacteria bacterium UBA1847
CCGGCTCGCCGAAGACGGTCGACGGCAACGAGGTTGAGTACGGTTACATGCAATGGCCGCTGCATGGCAACAGTTATGCAGCAATCGGCATCTTTGGCCAGTTCGTGTTCGTTGACCCGGACAAGAACCTGGTGGTCGCCATGTGGAGCGCGCAATCGAAACCGTTGGATCGGCACGGGCTGGATGAGTACGTGTTTCTGCAAGCAATATCGAATTATTTTGAATAGCGGAGAATGAATGCCATGAATTTCGGGAACAGACATATGCGGTGCATCGCAATACTTAGCGTTATTGTTCTGGCGTCGGCGTGTAGCAAGAAAGCCGATCCCGAGGCATCGGCGGGTGCTGATACGGTGCTGCAAAATGGCTATATCTATACCGTGGATGCCGATCGCAGCATCGCCCAGGCCGTAGCAATCACCGATGGACGCATCGTCTACGTCGGCTCCGACGATGGTGTGTCGGGCCTGATCGGCGACAACACGCGTGTTGTCGACTTGCAGGGCCGCATGCTGATGCCGGGCTTTCAGGACAGCCACATTCACCCGATCATGGCGGGCATCGAGGCCTCGGCCTGTGACTTGAACGGCTTGCCCGGCATACCCGAATATCGCAGCAAGATCCTCGAGTACGCAACGAACAACCCGGACGTTCCCTGGATTCTTGGCGGCGGCTGGGCGATGTCGGTTTTCGGTCCCGGCGGTGCACCGAACAAAAGCATCCTTGATGAACTGGTACCGGATCGGCCGGTGTTCCTGTCGTCACAGGACGGCCATACCGGCTGGGCCAACAGCGCGGCGCTGGCGATCGCCGGCATCGACAAGAACA
>DDIP01000201.1 GCA_002338605.1 Proteobacteria bacterium UBA1847
GAATCGAACAACCTGATTCGTGACAGCAAGCTCGGCAAAGAAACCCTGGTGCACAGCAACTGTCATATCGAAGGTGCGACGACGGGTAATGGGTGTGAGATTGGCCCGTTTGCGCGCTTGCGGCCTGGCGCGACGCTTGCCAACAAGGTCAAGATCGGCAACTTCGTCGAAGTCAAAAAGAGCAGAATTGCCGATGGCAGCAAGGTGAATCACCTGACCTACATCGGCGACGCCGAGATCGGCACCGGCGTGAATGTTGGCGCCGGCACCATCACCTGCAATTACGACGGTGTGAACAAACACAAGACGGTCATCGGCGATAACACTTTCATTGGTTCCAACGTCAATCTTGTTGCGCCGGTCAGCATTGGCAGCGGCGCCACGATTGGTGCCGGATCGACGATCTCAAGGAATGTGCCGGCGGATGAGCTGACCGTTGCACGCAGCAAGCAAACAACGATTCCGGGATGGAAACGGCCGGTTAAAAAGGATAAGCAATAGATGTGTGGAATTGTCGGCGCAGTCGCCAGTCGCGATATTGTCCCGGTCCTGGTTGAGGGCCTGAAACGACTCGAGTACCGCGGCTACGATTCAGCCGGTGTCGCCGTTATTCGCGGTGACGGCTCGCTCGGCATGAGCCGCACCGTCGGCAAAGTGGCGGGACTCGAAGCCAAGCTTCTGAAGAATCCGCTCGAAGGTTTGATTGGTGTCGCCCACACACGCTGGGCCACGCACGGCGGAGTAACCGAGGCAAACGCGCACCCGCATTTGTCCGGTGGACGCGTGGCGGTCATTCACAATGGCATTATTGAGAACTTTCAGCCCATCAAGGATGAGATGCTGGAAAAGGGGTACCGGTTTGATTCGGAGACTGACACCGAAGTTGCCGCCCATCTTATTCATTATTACCTGACAGAGGGCATGGACCTGGTCGCGGCGGTCGGAAAAGCTGTCGAGCGGTTTGAAGGTGCCTATGCCTTGCTCGTTGTGGATGCAGAAGATCCTGATCGCATTGTTGTCAGTCGTGTTGCGAGTCCACTTGTCATAGGGCTCGGCGATGGGGAAAACTTCGTTGCCAGCGGCGTGCCCGCATTGCTGCCGGTAACGCAACGATTCATTTATCTCGAACAGGGTGATCTCGCCGAAATACGCCGCGACGGCGTCAGCATCGTTGACACCAACGGCAAATCGGTAACACGCGAAGTGCATGAGACGGAGTGGGACAGCGGCTCGGCCGAAAAAGCGCCGTACGATCATTTCATGTTGAAGGAAATTCATGAGCAGCCGGCAGCACTCGCCGACACACTCTACGGGCGCGTCGCGAACCAGCGCGTCATCTCGGAGTCGCTGGGACCGAAAGCCGCGGAGTTGCTGGACAAGGTTGAGAACATTCATTTTGTTGCCTGCGGCACCAGCTACAACGCCGGCTGTGTGGGCAAGTACTGGATCGAGGCCCTGGCCGGCATACCGACCCAGGTTGAAATTGCGAGTGAGTATCGTTATCGCCATGTCGTCGTGCCGCCCAACACGCTGTTCGTGACTCTTTCACAGTCGGGAGAAACAGCGGACACGCTGGAAGCCTTGCGGATGGCCAAGAAACTCGGCTACATCGGCACGCTGACTATTTGCAACAGCGCGCACAGTTCGATGGTACGTGAGTCCGACCTCGTGATGATGACTCAGGCCGGGCCGGAAATCGGCGTCGCAAGCACAAAGGCATTTACAACACAGTTATTGTCAATCCTGATCGTCACGTTGATGCTGGCAAAGTATCGCGGCATGTCGGAGGAGAAGGAAAAGGAGTTTGTTGCGAACCTGACGCACGCTGCGGCCGCGTCAGCCAAGGCGTTGAAAATGAGCGACCAGTTGAAGGAGCTGGCAAAAGACTTCGCCGACAAACAGCACACACTGTTTCTCGGACGTGGCCCAATGTGGCCAATTGCCATGGAAGGCGCACTGAAGCTGAAAGAAATTTCCTACATCCACGCCGAAGCCTATGCGGCGGGCGAACTCAAACACGGACCTCTCGCGCTGATCGACGAAGATATGCCGGTCGTCGTCGTTGCCCCGAACAATGAGTTGCTCGACAAACTCAAATCCAACATGCAGGTCGTACGCGCGCGCGGCGGGCAACTCTACGTATTCGCCGATGTTGCAACGGGCATCAAGAGTGAAGAAGGTATGAAAGTTATCGCGATGCCGCACGCCGACCGGATGATCGCACCGATCGTTTACACGGTGCCGTTACAACTGCTTTCGTATCACGTTGCCGTCCTGCGCGGTACGGATGTCGACCAGCCGAGGAACCTGGCGAAAAGTGTGACGGTGGAGTAGTTTGCTCGAAAGTTGCAAATGGTTTCTAGTAATTAAAACCGTCGGAGATTTCCTCAAGTCGCTGATTGGTTGAGAAAAGTGCCGGATTCTTTGTAATTAAAAGTGTCGGAGGTCGGTCTCAGCGGCCGGTTTGGGTCGGGTACCGGTCGGCCAGGATATTTGGGTTAGAATGACGGCTTGTGACCCTTTCCGGCCGGTCACTTTCTACTTCAATGGCGACGCAAGAATTACATTCTCATCAGTCCGCAGGGCGAATCAAGATCGGCATGAGCAGAAACGAAGTCTGTGCGCTGTTCGACGAACCGCCACACGCCTTCATGAAAACGCCGGCGTCGCAGTCTGAGACTTTCAAATTCGGCGATGGAAGCATTTTCGTATATTTCGATTCTGACACCGACACTGTTGAGTTCATCGAATTGGCGTCTAGCGGGCATGGGAGTTGGTCTATAGACGGTATCGACGTATTCATCACTACGGCCGATGACCTTTTGGAAAAGCTGGCTGAGAAATACGGTCTCCGAATTGAGGAAGGCGGTTGCAGTGTGATCCTTGAAGGACAAGATATATCGCTATGGCGATCAGATGCAGAATCAACGTACTTTGATGCTGTAGGCGTCGGCGCTCCTGACTACTTCGCCACAGACTGATCGCGCTCATCATCGCTAGCTTGCTGACCGTCCGGTTCTGGCCGAGAGGCGACCTTCATTTTGGTTGAGCTATAATTTCTGCTACTGACCCTTTGCTGTCGTTCGTTTTTCATGTGAGTCTGCAGATATGAATAAATGGATTCTCGTCTTTCTGCCATTCTTGGGAGCCAGTTTGGCGATGGCGCAGGAAACTTATGAGGTCGAAACTCCTGAAGGAGTTGTCGAGGCGACAAAAACCACTTTTGACGAATTTCCACAAGAAGTGACCGATATCGAGGAGTCGGTGCTTGAAGCGATAAATACGAATGTCTCTCTCGGACCTGCATTCCTACAAGAATTTAATGTCGGCGTTTCGGACCGGAGCCTTAAAGACTACGACGAGGCCTTTAGGAGGTGGCAGGACGCGGCCTCTAATGGAGAAACAGATATCGCGAACGGCACCGTCATTGATTTGTTCGGAAGTATTCTCGGTAATTTTCTCGTCTCCAATCTCGATATGAAGTGAGTTCGAGTCGTGGATCAATATGGCACCGAGTACGCCGTGAAGGGACGGTCTACCGAAGTTTTTGCGTATCCGATTTCCACAGTGGGCAAACGCGTAGACCGAGGCGAGTACGATTTCATGTACAGCGTCTACCATGCGATCAGGCAAGCGATGGACAATGGCGAATATCTTGAAAAGAAGGCTGAAGACGACTGATTTTCGCTTGGCTCAACGTCTCGTCCTGCCCGCCTTGAGAAAGTCGCCTAGCGCATGTTCGAGCGACTGCTTCACCTCGAATACTGTTGAAAAACTATTT
>DDIP01000065.1:0-840 GCA_002338605.1 Proteobacteria bacterium UBA1847
AAGCCGACATTGCGACCTTTGTGGCTGCATTCCGTGACGCGATGGCTGCCGATAAACGAAAAAGTGCCTGACAGGAATTCCCTTGCCTAAGATCCTATACAACAACACCAGTTATCGAACACACGGCGACCTGCCGGCTATCGGCAGTCGTGCACCGGATGTTTCTTTGGTGAATACCGAGCTGCAGAACGTTACGTTCGCCCAATGGATGGGGAAACGAAAGATCCTCAATATTTTCGTCAGCATCGATACCGAAGTTTGCGCAAAGTCCGTGATTGAGTTTGACCGCCACGCAGGCGAGGCTGAAGACATCGTCCTGCTGATGGTGTCGTACGACTTGCCGTTCGCGCACAAACGATTTCTGGACGCCAACAAGCTGAAGAATGTCGTTGGCCTGTCGGCGATTCGACATGCCGGCTTTGGCGAGAACTACGGCGTGCAGATTATCGAAGGGCCGCTCGCAGGAATGTTTTCCCGGGCGGTCGTGGTACTCGACGAAAACAACACTGTCGTTCACCAGGAACATATCGAAGATATCACCCGTGAACCGGACTATCGCGCGGCATTCCGCGCGCTTGGAATCAAGATCGATGATTAAACAGATGGACAAGAACCTGATATTCGACAAGTCGCGCTCGGGTCGCCGTGCCTTCGCGCAGGCGCCCGCACTTGCGGCAACGACAAATATTCCTGCAAATCTGTTGCGTAGTGACAAGCCACGGCTGCCAGAGGCGTCGGAGTTGCAGACGGTGCGTCATTTCACGCGCCTGTCGCAGATGAACTTCTCGATCGATACACAGTTTTATCCGCTCGGTTCCTGCACGATGAAATACAACCCGC
>DDIP01000065.1:935-3700 GCA_002338605.1 Proteobacteria bacterium UBA1847
GCACGATGAAATACAACCCGCGAGCGTGCAACGCGCTGGCGTTGCTGCCGGAATTTGCGGGCCGACACCCCCTGGGTCCGGTCAGCCATGGCCAGGGGTTTCTGACCTGCATGTACGAGTTACAGGAAATGCTCAAGGATGTGACCGGCATGAAGGGTGTGTCACTGACGCCAATGGCTGGTGCACAGGGTGAATTCGCTGGCGTTGCAATGATCAAGGCGTACCATGACGCGCGCGGTGATCATGGACGAACCGAGATTATTTGTCCCGATGCCGCACACGGTACGAACCCGGCGACGGCAACGATGTGCGGTTGCACGGTGGTTGAAGTTCCGACCGGCCCGGAAGGCGATATCGATTTTGATGCATTGAAGAACGCGGTCGGCCCGAAGACCGCCGGCATCATGTTGACCAATCCGTCGACGCTCGGCGTCTTCGAGCGCCGTATCAAGGAAGTGGCAGACCTCGTGCACGACGCCGGTGGCCTGTTGTATTACGACGGTGCGAACCTTAATGCCATCCTTGGCAAGGTGCGGCCGGGAGACATGGACTTCGACGTAATCCACATGAACCTGCATAAGACCTTTTCTACGCCACATGGAGGAGGTGGTCCGGGATCCGGTGCCGTAGGCGTGAATAAACGCTTGCTCCCCTTCATGCCGATTCCGGTTGTCGGCAAGCGCGAGAAGAACGGTGGCGATTATTACTACTGGCTGGCCGAGGACGATCTGCCGCAAAGTATCGGTCGACTGTCGGGATTCATGGGCAATTCCGGCGTCTTGCTGCGCGCCTACGTTTACATGCGCATGCTTGGTCGGGCCGGCATGCAGCGCGTTTCCGAATACGCGACGTTGAATGCGAACTACCTGGCAGCCCGACTGCGGGATGCCGGCTTTGAACTGGCGTTTCCGACGCGCCGTGCCAGCCACGAGTTCATCGTAACGCTGAAACGCGAAGCCAAGGCCTACGACCTGACGGCGATGGACCTCGCCAAAGCCCTGCTCGACAAAAATTACCATGCACCGACGACCTATTTTCCGCTGCTGGTCCCGGAGTGCCTGCTGATCGAGCCGACCGAGACCGAGAGCAAGGAAACGCTGGACAATTTCGTGGCTGCAATGATCGAGATTGTCACGGCCGCGAAAGGTGGCACGCGGTTTAAGGATGCACCCTACACAATGCCGGTCAGGCGCCTTGATGACGTCAAAGCGGCTCGCCAGCTCGATCTTGCTTATCGCCCCGAAGAAACGTGACTTCGGTAGTCGCAGCGGCCAGTTCAATTTGATGAAATAGTGAACCGCAGCTGTCGCAGGCAGTCGAGAATAGTACTGTTGGGCACTCAGCCCGACCATCGATCAGGAATGCTATGACAAAGGTCAGAATTCTGGCGGCAGCGGTATTGCTGCTTCTTGACGTTTCGCTGTATGCGGCGGACGAGTCACTATGGAACGAAACGCTGGAACGCATTTCTTCGGGGGTTGTTTCAATTCGTGTCGATGCGACGCGGGCGTTTGATACCGAGTGGAACACGTCGTCGCAGGCAACCGGATTCGTTGTCGATGCGAAACGCGGCATCATACTGACGAATCGTCACGTCGTAACGACGGGCCCTGTCATTGCTGAGGCGATTTTCCAGAATAACGAAGAGGTGCAACTGACACCCATCTACAGGGACCCGGTGCACGATTTCGGCTTCTATCGCTACGACCCGACCGAACTCAAGTACATTGAACCGGCGGAACTGCCGCTGGTACCTGACGGCGCGGCAATCGGTAAGGAAATTCGAGTCATTGGTAATGACGCCGGTGAACAACTATCGATCCTAGCAGGCACCATAGCGCGACTTGACCGACGCGCTCCGGTATATGGTCGCGGCAAGTACAACGACTTCAATACCTTTTACTACCAGGCTGCGTCGGGAACCTCGGGTGGCTCATCCGGTTCACCGGTTGTTGACATCAAGGGGCAGGTGGTCGCGCTGAATGCCGGGGCAGCCAGCAGTGCCGCAAGCAGCTTTTTTTTGCCGCTTGACCGTATTGACAGAGCCCTGAAAGAAATACAGCAGGGCAGGACGGTGTCTCGCGGCACGCTACAGACAACGTTTCAAAGCAACACGTACGACGAATTGCGTCGACTGGGCCTGACAGTCGAATCGGAGCGCCTGGCGCGACTTCGAAATCCGAAGCAAACGAGTATGTTGACGGTCGGCCATGTTATTCCGGAGTCTCCTGCCTATGGCAAGCTGACGTCCGGTGACATCCTCATTCGCGTTAACGGTGAATTGATCACCGAATTCGTGCCACTCGAGTCGGTGCTTGACAGCAACGTGGGCAGTGACGTTGAAATCGAAGTGGAACGCGGTGGCAAATCGATCGTGCACAGAATTCGCATCGATGACCTGCACTCGATTACGCCGGATGAATACATCGAATTTGGCGATGCAATAGTCAACCGGTTGTCGTATCAGCAAGCGCGCCATTACAACCGCAAGGCAGAGGGCGTGTATGTTGCAAATGCCGGCTACCTGCTCTCCAAAGCCGCAATTCCGCGTGGTGCTGTGATTCTGGAAATGGCGGGCATGCCGGTTGCCGATCTCGACGACTTCGAAGCGGCATTGAACGAGCTGGCAGACGGAGAGCGGGCAACGATTCGTTACGTAGACATGGACAATCCACAAAACCTGACTGTCCGCGTACTCGAAATGGACCGCGTCTGGTTTCCGGTTCGCCGCTGTTCGCGCAATGACGGTCCGGACGGCTGGCGCT
>DDIP01000065.1:3816-4928 GCA_002338605.1 Proteobacteria bacterium UBA1847
TCGACCTCGGTAGCGGTCCGCTGCCGGAACCTCCGATCGTGGGTGAGACTCGCATTACCCAGTACAAGGACCCTCGAATCAATGCAATCGCCCCGTCGCTGGTCATTGTGACATTTGATCTGCCCTACATCCTGTCGGGCGTAGGCGATCGACACTACTATGGCACCGGGTTGATCGTCGACAAGGAACGCGGCTACGTTGTTGTGGATCGCAATACCGTGCCGATCGCGATAGGCGATGTAAAGATCACGTTTGCCGGATCGCTTGAGGTCGATGGCAGAATTGAACAGCTGCACCCGCTGCATAATTTCGCGATGGTTTCCTACGATCCTGAAAGCATCGGTAATACACCCGTCAAAGAGGCCAAATTCAATACGACGCCTTTGCAGCCCGGGGACGATGTCTGGGTGGTGGGTATCAAGGGTGATCACCAGTTGGTGCATCAGCACAGCACGGTGTCGTCGGTCGACCCGCTGCTACTGCCGCTGTCGCGGACCTTGCGGTTTCGGGATTCGAATATCGAAGGCATCGACCTGGTCACGGCGCCTGCGGACTACGATGGCGTGCTGATTGACGACAAGGGACGTGTCGCCGCGAGCTGGTCGAGTTTCGTCGTACAGTCCGGCGGCGATAATTCGCAGGTCAATCGCGGCGTTAGCAGCGAAATCATCAAGCAGTTTCTGGAGACCGTACGAGAGAACAGACCGTTCTATTCGCTCGAGGCGGAATTCGTCTACGCACCCTTGTTTGCCGCACGCAAACTTGGCGTTGACGAAGACTGGCTGGAACGACTTGAGAAACACAATCCGGCCCGTCGCCGCGCGCTGAGCATCATGCGGGTTGTTGCAGACACGCCGGCCGCCGATGTTCTTGAAAATGGTGATATCGTGCTGGCTGTTGACGGCAAAGTCGTAACATCCTATCGGGAGCTCGAGCGTGCGGTGCAAAAGCCGGAAGTCCGGGTATCAGTCTGGCGCAATGATGCCGAGCTAGAACTCAGTGTGCGGACCGTCGCGCTGAGCGGGCGCGGCATTGATCGTGCTCTGTCCTGGGCCGGCGCCCTGCTGCAGGACCCACACCGGGCGATGGCCGCGCAGAGGGGTATTTCGACC
>DDIP01000065.1:5048-14614 GCA_002338605.1 Proteobacteria bacterium UBA1847
TATCGCGTCGTTCAGCTACGGCTCTCCGTCGACCCGTTACGGACTTTGGGCCGGTCGTCGCGTAACGGAAGTTAACGACACCGAAACGCCGGACTTGCAAGCGTTTATCGATGCTGTCAGGAATATCGGGCATCGGGAGTCTGTACGCTTGAAGACGGTCACCTGGAACGGCACGGAAGAGGTCATCACGCTGAAAATCGACAACCAGTACTGGCCGGCGTACGAGATTCGCCGTGACGAGAACGGCTGGAGGCGCATCGGCCTTGGTTCCTAGGGTCATTCCGCAACGGATAGTTTGTTGTGCGTTACTGTTCGTGCTGTCCGGCGAGCCCGGCGCCGCAACTTTGTACAAATACCGCGGTGCGGATGGCGAGTGGATCTATACTGACCGTAAGCCTGCGGACGAACAAATCGTTGAGACCCGCGAGCTCGAAAAATCCTTCCTGCGTCCTGAATTCTCGATCACCAGCGAAACCGTGGGTTCGAATATCGAGTTCGTTGCGCACAACAGCTTTTACGCCCCGATGGAAGTCCAGCTGGAAATCGTTGAGATCGTTGGCGTCGAGTTTCCGCATCCGGATGACGAGCTGCGCTGGGTCGTTGCGGCGCGTAGCGATCAGCGCCTGCTGAACCTTGAGTTCCTGAACGATGTTGCTGCGCCGTCGATCAAGTTTCAGTTTCGCTACCTGCCCGGTGACCCGTCATCGCAACACAAGGCCGATGACGGCTACCAGGTGCCATTCTCGGCTGCTCAGAGTTTTCCGATCACGCAAGCCTACCCGGACTCGATTACGCACAAATCGTTGGACAGCGTCCGTGCGGTGGACATCGCGATGCCCATCGGGACCGATATTTTCGCAGCACGCGGTGGTACCGTGTTTGACGTCGCGTCGCAGAATTACCGTGGCGGCCTGGATGCGATACAAAGGGGTGAAAGAGCAAACGTCGTAAGGATCCTGCACGACGACGGCACGTTTTCCGTTTATGCACACCTCAACTGGAATTCAATACGCGTTAAACCTGGAGACCGGGTCAAAGCGGGGCAATACATCGCGGATTCCGGCAATACCGGCTTTTCCAGCGGGCCCCACCTGCATTTCGCCGTGCTCCGCAACGCGGGATTTCGCATCGAGTCATTGCCTATCGCATTTCGTGGCCCGAACAATGCACGTCGTACCCCCGTCTCAGGTGAGATGTTGACCGGTTTTCGTTGAGGTCCCAAGATACGCGGCATGGAATTCATCACCTCTCCTCTGTTTGTCTTTCTGTTGCTCGGAGTCGTCGCGACAGCGGCATTCATGTTTGAGCCGACGGCCTTGACCGGAGAATGGCGCGAACTCGCAAAGCGTTACGGTACACCGCGCCGACCGCCATCGGTCTCATTTCCAGCTGAGCACGTACAGATCGGATTGCTTGGCCTGACACAGATCGATGCTCATCTCGATGATGAAGGCTTCTGGATCCTAATTGCCGGCCCGGACGCGGGACAAGTGCGTGCCTGCCTGTTGATTCCCTGGGACTGTGTTCGCTTTCGGGCAGACAAGCAGGACAAACAGTATTTTCAATTGCGAGGCAAAGATCCGATTGATTTCCTGGTGTCCAGGGAACTGGGCAACGCCTTGCAGCGCCGCAGCGATCGCTTCGAGCTTGAGGACCAGCTCTGAGCCAGAGCGTCCGAGGCGCCTTAGTCGAACACCAGATGGACGCGGCGATTCCGTTTGCCCTTGTTTTCAATCTTGCTAATACGCACCGCGCCGATTTCACGGGTGTTATGCACGTGGGTCCCGCCACAGGGCTGAAAGTCGACGTCGCCAATGCGCACAGTCCGAATGTCACCGGCACCTCGCGGTGGTTGTACCGACATTGTTCTGACCAGTTCCGGTCGTTCGTCGAGCTCGGCCTCGGTGATCGTTCCGAAAACGACGGGATAGGCATCGTTGACGAGATCGTTGATTCGCCGCGTAAGGTCCTCTTTGTCAATCTGGTGTTCACCGAGATCAAAGTCGAGTCTGCTCTTTTCCGCACCGACCGAGCCGCCAGTGACAGGTACCGGGATGAGAGCGCCGAGTAGATGCATGCAGGTGTGCATGCGCATGTGTTTGAAGCGGCGCTCCCAATCAAGCGCCGCGTCGACGGTGTGACCGATTTGCAGCGAATGGTTGGTATCCTCGAGTTGGTGCCGAATTGCACCAGAGGTCGTGTCCTTTCGTGTGTCCAGCACTCGATAATCCATGCCGTCAGCCGTGGTAAAAACACCGGTGTCGCCGGGCTGTCCGCCGCCCATTGGATAAAAAATCGTCCGATCCAGTTCGATCCAGTCACCGTCGACGGCAGTGACGCGGGCAGCGAGCCTCTTTTCGTAGCTGTTCTCGTAGTAGGCCTCTCTCGAATCGGCCATCGCGAATCCTAATTGTCCGGGGATTGCTATTATGAAACGCTGGGCACAATTGGCAAGCGCGGTCGCTAAATTGCTGTGACCGAGACACTGGGAACGGTGCACCCGGTGATGTCTTGGGACAACGCGCTCGGAGCAAGGAACTGCCGTCGCCATGCAGAAAGTACTCGAGATTCGAGTCGCCTGGTCAGGAGCTCTTCCGTCCGTAGCGCGCCATCGCCTTGTCGACGAATATTGTCACCGCCAGGTACATCGCGAAAAAGATCAGAATTCTGAGCGAGAATTCGAGCATGCTCAGCAAGCGATAGACAGTCATCGCCGCAAGTGCACCAGCCAGTCCAGGAATGTATTTCAACATAGCAATCACCTCTTCCAATTCGGTGTGGCACCGATGCGGTTTTCCAGCGAGCGGCGGATGCTAATATACCCCTGATTCCAGGACCGAGCATCATTATTGCTTCGATAGGATTTTCATTGAAAAAAGACGAAGCGCCGATAACGGTGCTCATACTGTGCACCGGGAACTCCTCCCGAAGTATTCTTGCCGAGGTGTTGTTCAACGATCTTGGAGGTGAGCGATTTCTCGCGCATAGCGCTGGCAGCCAGCCTTCAGGCAATGTGAATCCGGACGCACTGCAAAAACTGGCCGATGAAGGACACCGAACGGACGGCCTCAGATCGAAATCCTGGGACGAATTCAGCGGTCCCGGCGCGCCACCGGTCGATATCGTCATTACTGTCTGCGACAGTGCTGCGGGTGAGTCCTGTCCGCTTTGGCGCGGCAGCCCGATCACCGTGCACTGGGGTATTCCCGATCCGGCTCGTGCGAGCACTGCAGAGGCTGACGCAGCGTTTGATCTCACCTACACGCAACTTCGTTCACGCATCGAACAGGTGATTGAATTGCCGCTGGAGAGCCTTGATCGCCGCCACTGGAAAGATGCGTTCCAGCGAATTCATGAAGCTGCGCAAATGCGCGAGGCCATACCTGAGACCTAGGCTTTACTTCGGCGGCAGCTTAATCCATTCGGACACGGGGAACCCGGTCGAGAGCGGTGCACCACGTACCGGGCGCCGAGTCCAGCCCTCGCTCTCCGCATGGGTACACTCGATCCAGTTGGCGCGCGGCGGTCCCACTCCGCCAAGGATCGACACCGCGTTGGAAAATGAACCCCGTTCAAGTGACTCGATCCGGCAGTCGCCCCAGTCCTTTGCACTTCGGTAAACGGCAATGAGCTTACCAACGACCTGGCCTCTGGACGTTTTCACCAGCTCGACTTCAACCAGGTCGCCCGGGGTGTCGAGATTGCCGTCGTCATCAAAGGCCAATCCATGGCGTAATTCGACAGGCACATGAACGACGTAGTGACCATGGTGCGCGCACAACGGAACACCGCTGTTGTGGCCAAAGCAATACGCCCAGACTGTGACCTCGCTGCCGTCGACGATGTCGCTGTCGACGTACCCGAGGTCGAAGAGTTTCTTGTCCCAGTCCTTCAACATGCCGCCGGCGTTGAGAACCTGGTCCCGGGTCGCGTTCATTATTAGCTCGCCAAGCACGTGTGTACCGTCAACGAAATCGTCGGAGGCTGTTCCTGTATGCCATTGATTGCTCGCACAGCCAGCGACGACAAGCGATAGTAATATCACCCGCATGGGTGATCGCAGTGATCGACCTCGCAGCCACAGCAATGCGCAGGACCCCGGGCTCATAGAATGAGCACCGGCGCGACGGCAATAGCGATAAGTAGCAGTACCGTGTACGTGCTTGCAGCAAGCAATGCCGTCTTGCCCATGCTGAAGTCCTTGGTCTCGACGGCGACGATGTCCCCGATTCGTATGGCTTCATCGCCCGTTTCGATTAAGCCGGAATTGGCATCAATAGATCTGACCCTGATCTTGTGAATGACGCCGTCCGTCGTGACGATCGTTGCCCGTTTTCCAGGCTTCAGCAAGTCCTCGGACATAATCTTCTGTTGCAGGGTCTCCGGCGGCATCTCCACCGGATGAAGGGTCGTGCACGCGGAAACCGTGAACAATATTGTTACTACCGGAAATGAACGGAACATCGGAAGCGAAACTCCTTTGCTAGGGCTGTTTTTCCAGCCCGACCATGATTGCGCGTTCGTTGTTGTTTATCGTGAGCAGAATCGAATCATTGACGCTCTGATCGTCGAAGACCAGTGCCATGCCAGAGTAGGTTCCGGCAATCGGACAACCGGTGATCGTGCTGTCTGCCTGGTAGAGGTTGTAGCGGTCATCAAGCACCAGGATGGTGCCGCTTGAGACGCAGCCGTTGCTGTTGGTGGCCGTAAACACGCCAAGATTGTCGATCGAGAAAGTCGCGTCCGGGTTGCCCAATGCGTCGAAGCTGGCCCAGGTTCCTTCGAGCAGTGCAAGCGACGAGTCGCGCTCGTATTCCGGATCGTAGATCATGTCAAATGAGCCGGAGTCCCCAGCGGATGCCGTCGTCCAGGTACCGACGAGGCTGGTACTGTCAATAAGGGTTGCATTCACGGTCAGGTCGCTGACAAAGGAACCGTCGAGAAAAACGAGCGAGGACAGCGCCAGACCCGAGCCGGTCAGACTGCTCTGATTTCTCGTCGATGTACCGACAAGGTGCAAATCCGTAAAAATGCACAGGAAACGGAATTGACCGTCCTCGGTAATCAAGGCGCCACATTCTTCCGAACCGGATGCAGCGTCAATGACCATCTCGCCCGACCAAAATCCGCCAAGCTTCGCAACCGGGGGCGGGGATGGAGTAACAACCGGTGGTGTTGCTGCCGGCGCTGACCCGCCACCACCGCATGAACACAGAAAAATACAAAAGAAAAGGGACAAAACGACCTTGATTTTATTCATGGCAGACACCTGGCTACAGCGAAATGACCGTTGCCAATCTACTCTTCGGGTGTCGATTTTCCTTTCCGAGACCTTTTCTTTTTCTTTTCTTTGCCCTGATCGGGCCTAGGGTGCCGGGGGGCCGAGATACCGGTCCAGCCAGTCGAGTGAATCCCGCATCATCAGGTAGCGGGGCAACGGCCAGTGCGCGGACTCGTAGAGGATGATCTGTTTGGATTCGGGCTCGGTGGCCAACAGGTCGAGCAAGGGGCTCAGAACAAACCGGTGTGTCCGTATCGGGTCGTAACGGCCGTTAACCAGCAATGTCGGTTGTTGAACTCTTGCCCAGAATATATTGGGATCGTTCTGCAGGTTGGCGAATACGGGAATGGGCGGCGCAATTCCGGCCGAATAAATGATGGATGCATCGATACGCGGCTCAGTGGCGAGGATAAACGGTGCGAGCGTCGCACCGAATGACAAAGCCATCAGGGCAACTTTTTCGCCGTCAAAGTCCGCAGCGGTTTCGAGGTAGTCGATAACCCGACCGACCTCATCGCGCACCCGACGATTCCGTTCCAGCGCGAGCGACGCACGCTCCGGACCTGAATCTGCGTGATAATCGTTGTATCGTTCGTGGGTTCCGGTATACACAGGCCAGATAAGGACTCGTCCCGATCGTGGCACAAAATCGATCTGGTAATTTTCAATCACAATCGAGTCCGTGCGAAATCCGGGCGACCAGCTATCTGCCGGTGGCAAGTAAATCACTGATTGATAAGGCGGGCCGAAACGTCGTGGAATATATAACACGACCGGCAATGGATCGTCCGGACGCCCTGTCGGAACTAATACTTCTCGCCGGGTCCAGTTCTCGAATGCCTGTTCGCTGACGACAACAACATTCTTAGCATCGATTGTTCCCGCACGGTAGTCAAACGATAGCTTCATGCCTGCGAATTTTTCGTCCGATACCTGCCGGATGGAGTGACTGAAGTCGTTGAACAACTGGAACTTCGGCAGCGGATCCGGCACGGACGTCACCGATGTTCGCATCCCGCGAAAGCCTACTGTTTCAGGGCGTTGTAGCGCGTCGAGTGGTTGTGGAAAATTGTACGCCCATGTGGGGTCGTGAGCGCTCGACCCGATAGTGGCGGCGACGCTGTCACTGCCCGATAGCGTCCATTCGGCGGCGTTGCCAATCATATCGTACGTACCGTTTACTTCGGCATCGGATTGTCGATCAACGGGCATCAACTGTCCCGAGCCGACGTTGCTTCGCGGCACCAAAGCGGGAGCAAACGGGTATTTCCATTCCATAGGACCGAGTGTTGCGCGCAGCCAGTGATGAATACTCGGCAAGCGCTTGTCACGAAATCTGAGGTACGCGTTCGCTTCGTACCAGCTGACGCCAACGACCGGCAGTGCCGCGTCGCCGGACGGGAAGGTGCCGACTTCCCAGTGTGCTGGCCCAGGGCGACCCGTGAGATCGACAAAGTTGTCACGAATAATCGGCCAGCTCAGCGTGCCAGCCGAGGCGTCGATCAAATCTTGCCAGTATGCTGGATCCTGGTAGCCGCCTGCATCAACGAATTCCTGAAAGTCGCGATTGCTGACTTCGAATTTGTCGATGAAGAAGCCGCCAAGGTCAAATTCGTCAAGGAACCCCCATGCACCGAGGCGATATTTGCCAGCCGGAATGTAGACCATCCCGTCGGGAACTGGCTCGAGGGGCAGGTCGATCGTGCGCTGATCGCGCCCGGCGCTGTTTAAAGTAACGCCAGGGTTGGTCGCGTCCATAAACAGCGCATCACCAAATCGCAATTTGTAATGGCCGCGTGGCAAGGCGAGGTCCGTAAGTGGTGTGACGCCGAGCGGTGTCCATTCTGAGTCCACCGATTCGAATCGGTATGCAACGTCGACGCCCGGCGGATTCGTGTGAATCGAAACCGGAACGACTATCTTTTCAAGAAGGCCTTGAATGGCAACATCGGCATCTCCCAGAAAAGGCAAAAGTTCGATATAGGCGGCCTGATATTCATCTTTCTCCAAAAAGCTTTCTGCCCTGGAGAAAGCCGCTGCAACGGCGCTGCGGTGGCTGGCAACTCTTTGCCATTGAATTGCAGCCAGCAGCACGATGCCAAGAACAACGACGATAAGGGTTTTGGCACCGACCCAGTGCCGTGTACTTTTTCGCGCGACGGTCGTTTCACCCTGCTGCACATCGGCGATCAACCGATAGCCGCGCTTGGATATCGTGCGAATGTATTTGGGTTCTTTCGCATTGTCCTCAAGCATTTTTCGCAAGTCGGCAATACGGCGGTGTACGGCATCGTCGCCGACGATCCGGCGAGGCCAGAATTTTTCGATCAGCTCATTGCTGGTTACAACTCGGTCGGTATGTTCCGCCAGGTAGAGCAGGATATTGATAGACAGGGGCTGAAGCTGCCTGATCGCAGTATCTCGACGAATGGAATTTGTGTCCCGATCAACTACCCAGTCGCCTATTTTCACGGTTGCCACAATCGTAGACCTATTCGAGGGCAGGTATGGGTGGCCGATCAGTCGTTCGCATCTACGGTTTGGACCTTGTCTCGCTGAGTTCGGACGCCAGGGCTTCCCAGCTCGTCACGGGCAGGTCGCAGTGCGACCCGATGCATCGATATGCAATCGTTTCGCCTTCAACCGCTTTGCGATCGGCAAGTGCACCGAGCAAGGCATCGTCGTCAGCACCAATCGCGAAGACCAGGCGTCTCGGTGCATACAACCGGGCAGCGGAGTCGCGCCAGCGCGCGATTTCTTCGCGGTCGCCGCGGATGACAATGATCTCTGGGTGGTGCAGGTATTCCTCAAGCGCCGTGATCAGGCTCACATGACCGTGCGGATACTCTTCGATGGCCTGCCAGGCAGCGCGTATCGTACGCTCGGCTGCATCCAGGTAGCGCGATTCGCCAAGCAGAAAGCCAAGACGTTGCAGCGCAAACGCGGCAATTCCGTTACCGGAGGGCACTGCTTCATCTGCGAGTGGTTTCGGCCGGTGTATCAGTTGTTCGTGATCGTTGGCAGTGAAGTAAAATGCGCCGCGCTCTTGGTCTTCAAAGTGATCGAGCATCAGTTCCGCGAGCTGCACGGCAAATGCCAGGTGGTCGCTATTCCATCGCGACTGGAGTAATTCGAGAATCGCATCGAGCAGGAACGCGTGATCATCAAGATACGCCGGAAATCGCGCCTGTCCATCCTTGTAGCTTGCCAACAGGCGTCCGCCCGCCAACAAGTGCTTCTGTATGAAGTCTGTGGCATTCGACGCTGCGTCGACCAGCTCCGGCCGATCCAGCGCACGACCGGCGATGGCGAAACCACGAATGGCCAGTGCGTTCCAGGATGTCAACTGCTTCTCATCGCGTGCGGGCGCTACTCGTTTCGCGCGTTCCGCCAGGAGGAGTTTCCTGGCGCGTTCGACTAGATCATGCGCGTCGTCGTCGAGCGGCTCATGAGCCGTCAGGTGATGCTTACCCTCGAAATTCGCTTTGCGATCCAGTCCGAAGCGTTTTGCAAACACCGGGTAGTCCTGGCCGAGAAGTACCTCGACCTGGTCCGGTGTCCAAAGGTAGTAGAGGCCTTCCTCCCCCTCGGAGTCCGCATCGCGTGTTGAGTAAAAGCCACCGTTCGGTGCCAGCATGTCTGCAAGCATCCAGTCGGCTGTCGCATTCGCCGTGTAGGCAAACAAAGGATCACCGGTTGCAAGTGCCGCCTGGGAATATATTGCCAGCAGCGGTCCGTTGTCGTACAGCATTTTTTCGAAGTGCGGAATTTGCCAGTAGCGATCGACTGTATAGCGACAGAAGCCGCCGCCAACGTGGTCGAAAATTCCGCCATCCGCCATGCGCGTTAAAGTCAGTGTCGCCATGTACAGGGCGTCGAGATCGGGGTCGTCGCCGACGGCGCTTGCACGCCAGTGTCGCAGCAAGCGGTCGATGGTTGTCACATGCGGAAATTTCGGCGCCGAGCCGAAGCCACCGAACTGGCGATCGAACGAACCCGCAAATGTATCTCGCGTTTTCTGCAATGGAGCCGCGTGCAAATCAGCCAGGTCGGGCGACACCGTTGGTTCCAGTTGCTTGAACACGCCGACCAGCCGGTCGCCCTGGGTTCTGACTTCCTCGCGCCGTTCCTGGTAGTAGGCCGCTACTTTTTCCAGCAGGTCGTCAAATGCCGGCATGCCATGGCGCGGCTTGTCCGGAAAGTAGGTGCCGCCAAAAAACGGCTTTTGCGTTTCGCCGTCCAGAAACATCGTCAGCGGCCAGCCGCCACCACGCTGCGTCAGCAA
>DDIP01000230.1 GCA_002338605.1 Proteobacteria bacterium UBA1847
AACCAGAGCACGCGGGTCCGCCATGAACGCCCGTGTTCTGGATCGATAATTTCCGACGTTCTTGAGATCTCAAACTGAGCTCCTATTTTCTGCCATCATATAACATGAGCGCATAGCTTCAGCTTCGCTTGATATTGGACCGAAGCAGAACTGGTTTCCTAGACTGTTGATAGGCAGGCAGGAGAAGCACATGAAGCTCACTGGATTCAATATTTATAAGGCAGAGATCAACGGTCGTACTCCTGTCATTGTTGAGGCTCTGACCGACGAGGGGATTTCGGGCCTTGGTGAGGCTGCACTGGCATATGGCTCCGGATCCGGTGCTGTTTGTGAACTCATTGCCGAATTCGCCGAGCGTTTCGTAATAGGTCGTGATCCATTCCAGATTGAGGCAATCTGGAGTGAGCTATACGATCATACCTTTTGGGCCAAAGGCGGAGGGCCTATTGTTTTCGCGGCGATCAGCGCCATCGAACAGACACTTTGGGATATCAAAGCGCGAGCATTGAACGTACCCGTTTTCGAGCTTCTTGGCGGCAAGTATCGCGACGAAGTAAGGGTCTACGCCAACGGTTGGTCATTCACGGCGGTGACGCCCAGCGAGATTGCAAATGCGGCGGAGGCGGCTGTATCGCAGGGCTACGATGCGCTGAAGCTCTATCCTCTCAGTGAGGTCGACCCAGGTCATCCAAATGGCAAGTTCAGACACGTTTCACATCGTCGCTACGATCGTGCGATGCGCGACCATGCAGTTGGAATGGTCAGCGCCGTTAGATCGGCTGTGGGACCCGAGGTTGATCTCATGGTGGACATGAGTGCCGAGCTAACGCCAGATGCCATTGTGCAAGTCGGACGCGCGCTTGAAGAGTTCGACCTGCTGTTTCTCGAAGAACCGGTTGATCCGTCCAATGTCGGCGCACTCAAATCTGTCTCAGACAAGCTGAGCATGCCAATCGCCGTAGGTGAGCGCCTATATACCCGCTACGGCTTCAGGCCAGTCATGGAAGCACAGGCCGCAGGAATTCTGCAACCCGACATCGGCAACACTGGTGGCCTGATGGAAACCAAGAAAATTGCAGCAATGGCAGAAGCTTATTCAATGCGTATTGCTCCGCACATTTGCGCGGGCCCTGTAGCCTCCGCTGTAGCACTGCACCTTGACGCGGCGATCCCCAACTTCATGATCCAAGAGTTGTACCCCTTCAGGGTGCCCGAACACTTCGCCTTGGTCGACGAAGCCGTGGAACCGAAGGTAAGAAACGGGAAACTTACGATCCCGCAGACCCCAGGATACGGAGTTGAACTCAACAGGAAGTCGATCGAGCAACACCTCTTCCGCCGAGTGACCAGCAAAGCGTAGCCGCATGAGTGTCACCTCGAGTTGCAGCTGGGAAGCTGAACCGCGCATCTACATAGAAAACTGTCGCAACAGGGACCCGGCATACAAGATCTCAACGACGGCGGTGTTGAACAGTTTGCCGACGTGGTGCCGTCCCAGTTCGGTAACGTGCCGATATTCCGACGAGCGCGATCTTGAGGCGTTTGAACGAGCGGACGTTCTTATCGCGGGTAGACTGAATACCGACGTGATAGCCACCCACGGAAGCGGTTTGAAACTCATCCAGTGCACAAGTGCTGGTGTGGATAGGTATCATCCTTTCGACTGGCTTTCTAACGGGACGACTTTGAGCAACGCGAGCGGTGTCCACGCGGAAAAGGTCGGTGAATTTGGGCTAATGGCGACCTTGATGCTTCATTCAAGGGTCCCGCAAATTGCAACAAACCAACGCCTGAAGCTCTGGGACCGAAGGCTTCGGGAGCCGGCTGAGGGTTGCCGAGTTTTAGTCTACGGCGTTGGCGCTCTTGGCGGCGCCGTGGCCCAAAGACTGCAAGCGGCGGGGTTCGCCGTGAACGGGATCCGAAAGTCGGGGCTTGCGCATCCTGCGGTCAATCAAATGTTTGCGCCAGAGCATTTCATCGAGGAGTTGAAACGCACCGACATTTTGATCCTTGCATGCCCTCTTACCCCTCAGACACACAAGCTTGTCGGCCCTCGAGAGCTCGCTGTTCTTCCCAAGGGAGCTGGATTACTCAACATATCCCGCGCCGGAGTCGTCGATCACCTCGAACTCACAAAGTCACTGGAGAACGAACATCTGTCTGGGGCGATACTCGATGTGTTCGAAGAAGAACCCTTACCCGCAGACGATCTGCTATGGGATACGAAGAACCTCATGGTCTTCCCACATGTGTCTGCGGACGCGCCCGAAGGTTACATCGATAGATGTCTGCATATCCTGAGACAGAACCTCGAACACTCGGCTGAAGGCCTGCCGCTCTTGAACACGGTAGACCGGATTGCAGGCTACTAGAGGTCACTCTAGGGGGTTCCTGATCCAAGGCCCAGGTTTCGTGAGTCTTCCGAAGGCTCGCCTTCCGTCGTCGTTGGAAAACGCGCCAAACCTCTCCAAGAGTTCTTCGAGATATGGAACGGCCATTTCATGAGAGATCTCTCGAAAAGTCTCAATTGCACCCGAGATCGGGGACTCGGGCGCGTATATCATCATTGTCCGAAACGTGATCTTTGGGACAAACGGGCGAACAACGAGACTCTCGGGGGAAACGGCTTCCAGACAATATGGATTGATGAGTCCAACACCCATTCCCTGCTGAACGAACTGGCAAATCGTAAGAGCAAAATGAGTCTCGGCGACTATGTTTCGAGTGATATTCTTGTGGTCAAAGATCTTGTCTATCCGTCTGCGCGCCCGATCCGCATGGGACAGTGAAATAAATGGGTGATCTGCCAAGTCACCAGGTTCGATAACGTGATTTCGAGCGAGTTCATGCCCTCTCGGGAGTACACAAACGGCAGGCGGCATCGCGAACTGCTCCGCAAAGACGCCAGAAAGGTCTATCTCGTCCGCAGCGAAACCCACATCAAGCTGACCGGCGGCCACGAGATCTCTAACCATGTCGGAGTTGGTTGGCTCGAGATTGATCTTGGCCTTGGGATGATTCTTGTGAAACTCCCCGATCACTCTTGGCACAAACGAAAAACTCAGTGCCGGGAGTGCTCCGACCTTGAGGGTATGCGCGCGGTAATTACGAATATCTTCTGCGACCGCTCCGAGCCGTCCCAGAGTCTGGAAAGCCCTGTTCACTTCTGTATGAAATAGAAGCCCTTCACGCGTTAAGATCAAACGACCACGGCTCCGCTCGAACAGTTTGATTTTGCAGTCATATTCCAACTGCTTGATCAGGCGACTAATAGCCGGTTGCGACACCCCCAAGATCTCTGCAGCCCGCGTCGTTGCTCCCATCGTTACGACGGCGTGAAACGCCTCAAGTTGCCTGTGGTTCATCATATGTATAACATTCTTGCATAGCTCTCGCTGGATACGATATTTGTTTGACGCACACAAGGTTCCCTAGAATTTCCAGAGGGTCATGTACCCGGCGACCACGGCTGTCGGGGCCTGGATCGAGAAAAAATTCGGACAAAAGCAGTCCGATATACCAACTGGAGGAACCCACCATGAAAATGAAGAGTCTTGTTCTGGCAGTAGCCACCGGTGCCGTGATGGCGGCGTCCGCCATTGCACAAGAGACTGCACAAGAGCCGGTATTTTGGCGTATTGGTACCGGCGGCGCAGGCGGTACGTACTTCCCCATTGGCGGCCTGATTGCCAATGCGATTTCAAATCCACCGGGCGCCCGGGCGTGTGACGAGGGTGGCTCATGCGGCGTCGAAGGCCTGGTGGCAATCGCCGTGTCGACCAACGCTTCCGTCGCGAATATGAACGCGGTCAACTCCGGCCAGCTTGATGCGGGATTGGCCGGCGGTCTTGCCGTCGCTGACGGCTTTGCCGGAACCGGCGATTTCGAAGGCAATGCGCGTGACAAGGTCCGCGCGATCGGAGCGCTGTACCCCGAAGACTTGCATTTGGTCCTTGCTGAAGGTCTGGAAGTGAACAGCCTAACCGATCTGAGCGGCCTTCGCGTTGGCGTTGGTGCCGCTGGTTCCGGCACTCAGGTAAGTGTCCGGGCCATCCTTTCCGCGTTCGGGGTCGAGGCGGAGGAGTTCGAACTGAACTTGGGCCAAAGCACAGACCGGCTCGCCGACGGGCAGATCGATGCATTCTTCTATGGTGGCGGATGGCCGTTCGCGGCCTTAATCCAACTCGGAGCAAACAAGGGTTTTGAGTTGTACTCCTTCTCACCCGAGGAGGTAGAAAAGATCCTCGACACTGTTGATGTTTATGTTCCTTCGACCATTCCGACGGGTGCCTACGAGAACATCACCCATGATGTCTCAACTGTAGCCAGCCCGGCGATTCTGGTTACAAACATTGATCAAGACGAGGAACTGATCTTCCAGATCACCCAAGCGCTCTGGAGCGACGAAACGCGTGCACTTCTCGACAAAGGGCATGCGAAGGGCAAACAGATCAGGCTGGAAACTGCTTTGGGTGGTATCACTATCCCATTGCACCCAGGTGCCGAGCGGTTCTATCGCGAGCAGGGCATGATCGAGAACTGATCATCATTCGGAGGCGGTCCTCGATCTTGAGCCGCCTCCAACTCTGATTGCAGAACTGAACCAACCAGAACTTTCCTCTGATTACCTCCGTGCGAGCATCGCGGACTGGAAGATGACATGAGTACCTACGACATCGAAGAGGCTGAAAAGCTAGAACAAAAATATGACTCTGCGCTGCAGACAAGAGCGGTAAGCCCCTTTCTGGCCGGTTTCGTCTTTCTCTTTTCTCTAGCGCTCGCGTCATATCACTACATTACGGCCGGTATCGGCGTGCCAGTGGACTACTGGCACATGGGAATTTTTTTGTCGGGCATTATCACATTGATCTTCATCACCTACCCGATGATGAAGCGGGATCGGAACGGCGACCTCCACCCAAATACGTGGTATCGCTTTGGAAATGTGCCGATCTTAGATTGGGCATTCATTCTCGCCGGTATCATAACGTCCCTATACATCGGCGTGACCTGGTATGGCCTCAATCTCTCGCTGTTTGGAATTGATCTCTCTCTTCCGACCCAAGTCATGCGTCAAGGCGATCCAGCCACGATTGACGTTGTTTTTGGGACGATCCTAATAGTCGTGCTGCTCGAGGCAGTTCGTCGGACACTTGGTATCGTGGTGCCCATCATCATTCTATTTTTTACCTGCTACGCAGTCTTCGGGCGATATATCCCCATCGATGCTGTGAGGCACCCGGGGATCGGTTGGTCACAATTCATCAACAATATGTACTTCCCCGCCGAAGGCATTTTTGGAGTGACACTCTGGATCATATCCACTGTAGTTTTTCAATTCATCATTTTCGGAGTCGTCGCTCAAAGAATGGGCCTTGGGCAATTCTTCGTGGATTTGGCGACTGTCGTTGCCGGAAGATACACAGGTGGCTTAGCGAAGGTGAGTGTCGTTTCCTCGGCGTTTTTCGGGACGATCTCCGGCTCGTCGATCGCAAACACGGTATCGACTGGCTCACTAACAATCCCAAACATGAAGCGAATGGGGTACCCTGGGCACATCGCCGGTGGTGTTGAAGCCGCCTCAAGCGCGGGCG
>DDIP01000263.1:0-1843 GCA_002338605.1 Proteobacteria bacterium UBA1847
TGGCGCGCCGGCGGATTGCCGCGCACCGACTCCGCCGCGAATCCATCAAACATCATGTCGTATGCCGGATGCACCGCGACCAGCTGGCCCTGCAAGTGCGTCGACAATTCCGTCAATTGAAGGCCATGCTGTTCCAGGGTACCCAGCACCTCGTCACAATAAGTCTTGCTCCCCGCAGCCTTCTCGAGATCGAACAAGCGAACGTCCCAGCTTGGCATCTGCACGCCGACGAACCCGAAGCTCGCCACCCACTGGGCGATACTGTCCAGCGAATTAAAAGGTGCTTCATCGCCCGCGAACTGCGCGAGAAAAATAGCCGGTCCCTTGATGGTTCTCATTTGTGCGATGTCCAAAGCGGCTCGATCGCGTCGAAATTGTGCTGCAACGAATGCTTGATGTCTTTCAAATTATCGCGCTCGATATCGAAGCTTCGCGAATCGGTGTCCAACCACGGTACTTCGACGAACTGATGGCCCATCGCTGTTGCATGCTCCAGCACCTTCTCCGGGCTCTCGGCGAAAGCGCTGTAAGGCAGGTGCGCCGACGGCGCCCGCAGACCGACCTCACCCAGTATCGCGTTGAGAGCAGCCGGGCCGTAATCAGAATAACCGGCAAATTCGACTTCCCGATAGCCCGTGCTTGCAATGAGTTCCAGCGTCGCAGTGACGTCGGTCACCATGAGGTCGCGGACCGAATACAACTGAGTTCCCAACGGCGCGGTTCGGGTTGTTTCCATCACCCCTGACTCAGCCGTTCGAGAGCAACCGGCGGCCATCACCGCGGCTGCCAGCATGAAACTGCGCCTGTCCATAGATCAAACCCTTCGTTTTTGAGGTCTTAGACGGCAGCGAATGCCTTGTCGAACTCCTCAATAATATCGCTCGCGTCTTCACAGCCAACGGAAATTCGAATCAGGTTGTCTCGCCAGGGCTGCGGGTACACCAACGTGAACACGTCGCCCAAACTCACACCCTTGCCAAAAAGTTTATGGCTATTGGCGAACCGATTCATTTCGTCTGCCCCGCCTTTAAGCCGAAAACTGACAATGCCACCACAGCCATTGGGCAAAGAAGATTTCGCGAGCGCATACTGAGGATGACTCTTTAATCCGGGATATTTCACCCACTCCACGTGTTCGTGACTTTCCAGGTACTCCGCCAGCGCTTGAGCGTTGGCAGAATGCTGGCGCATTCGCAGCGGCAATGTCCGCACACCTCGCATCACCAGCCAGGACGCAATCGGACTCAGACATTGACCGAACGAATCCAGCTTCAATCGCGCTTTATCCATGGTCTTCTTCGATCCGGCTAAAACGCCGGCAACGGTGTCGCCGTGCCCGCTGATGTATTTCGTTGCTGAATGCAGCACGATATCGGCGCCCTGCTCAACGGGTCTGCATAGATACGGACTCAGGAACGTGTTGTCGGCAATCAATATCAGACCGTGCTTGTCAGCGATCGAGCGAAACGCCGCGATATCGGAGATGTATATATTGGGATTGGTGACGGTCTCGACGAACAAAGCCTTTGTGTTGGGACGAACCGCGTCCTCGACTTCCTTCAAATCTCGTACGTCAACCATCGATACTTCGATGCCCATTGCCGGGCAATCCTGTTCGAAAAACTGGCGACTTATGACAAAAATGTCATTCGTCACAATGACGTGCTCGCCCGCCCTCGCCGATATGAGAACTGAGATTGCAACAGCAGCCATTCCTGATGACGTAACCAATGCTGCCTCAGCGCCTTCCAGCGATGCCATTTTTTCCTCAAGCGCGGCGGTCGTTGGATTGGATGTTCTCGAGTAAAAGAAACTGTCCAACGGTTCATCCATGATGGCGGCC
>DDIP01000263.1:1965-5043 GCA_002338605.1 Proteobacteria bacterium UBA1847
AACGCCATGCCTTCGGCCGTTTCGAACGCGAATGTGGCTGTTTGGTAAATAGGAGTGTTGTGAGCACCGGTCGTCTTATCCCACCCCTCACCGTCGTGTATTGCACGAGTTGAAAACTTGCGAGCCATAAATTCTTCCTGATTATTGAGCTAAAACTAGATGTTGCTCGCCACAAAACCGCCGAGTACGACCAACATCACACCTGGGACCACCCATTTCAACCAATAAAAATAGTTCGTGTGCCAACCAAGACTGGTTTCTCCGAATATCTGTAATTTGGTTTTAACTTGCCCCAATCCCCATGTCACCGTAATGATGGCTATAACGCTACCCAGCATCTGCATGCCCGAGCCGAAGATTAGGTCGAGAGTGCCAACAATGCTTGGATCGAGAGCGCTCGGCAACATGACAGCCGCCTCGACGAATAAAATGACAATGATCATCCGTGTTCGGCTGGAACGGATGCGTAGCGCCTCACTAATACTGCCGACAATGGCTTCGATAGCTGCCATTGCGGACAATAAAGCAATTAGCGTCAACGCCAGCAGGAAAGCGCTGCCGAGAATCCGACCACCCGGCATCACACTGAACAATTTCGGTAGCGTGGCGAAAACCAGTGTTGGTCCTTGCGACAGGTCCAACTCAAACACCAGAATGGTTGGCACGATAAATAACGATGCCAGGAACGCCGCGCCAACATCGCCGAATGCGGTGAATACAGCGACTCTTGGAATATTCTGGTCGTCACCCATGTACGAGCCGTAAATGACCATTATCGTTCCGGCAAGACCCAATGAGAAAAACGCCTGGCCGAGTGCCGCGAATACATGCTCCACCTCCAGCACGGAAAAGTCGGGCTTTAGAAACTCGGCAATCTTTGCTGGCGCGCCTGGTAGAAAGAATGCATTTACAACCAAATAGAAAATAACAAGCGCGAAAAAGGGCACAAAAATTCGACTGACGGCTTCAATACCTTTGTTCAATCCACGATACAGAACAAACATGATGAAACACAAAACACCGACGCTAAAACCGTATTGCAACCAGCCGTTCGAAATTTGCTGGTCGAACGTTGCAAACGTGGAATCCGTAAAGCCATTCAGAACTGAAAAAGAGGCCGTAAACGCGATGTTGCCGATAACGACGATATAGTAGGACGTCGAAATAACCATCGTAAACACTAGCAGCGCGCCAATACGTTTTCCCCATTTCGCACCCCAGACACTCGAGAGCGCACCGATCGGCCCTTTTCTTGTTTCGCGGCCCAGGCTCCACTCCGCCGTCATTGCGGGAATAGCGAGCAAGAGCGTGAAGACCAAATAGATGATGAGAAATGCTGAACCGCCGTACTCGCCCATCATGTAAGGAAATCGCCAAACATTGCCAAGGCCAACGGCAACACCAACCATGGTCAGAATGGTGGAAAATCGTGAGGTAAATGTTTCTCTCGCAACCATCGAGATACCTTTTATTGTTTTATTTCTCGATCAGTTGTGGAGTGTAACGGGTGGAACGCTGACCACCAAGGCGGATGACCGCGGCGCGTGGTTAAAGCTTATAGACGAACTCGTTAAACAACGCACCCTTTGGGCTCATAAAGTTTCCGCAATTGCTTCAACTTCTTTTGAAAACTCTTGAATCACTGCTCTGCTTTTTTCTTCATCGTAAGTCAGTAGCGTCTTTTCCGACACAACGACCTTTCCATTGACAATTACGGTGTCCACGTTTGAGGCATTCGCTGAATAGACCAGTACCGAATAGGGATCGAACATGGGCTGCATATTGGTGGAATTCGTTTCAACAATTACGATATCTGCCAGTTTGCCGCGCTCCAAGGAACCCAATTCGTCGTCCCGGTGGATTGCTCTCGCTCCACCCATCGTCGCCATTTCTACCACCTTGTAAGGTGGCATCGCTGATCTGTCTTTATTCACCAGCTTGTGTAACTTTGCGACGTATCCCATTTGGCCAATAATATCCAACGTATTGCCGCTCATCGGACCATCCGTGCCAAGCCCGATATTAAGGCCATCGTCAAACATCTTAAGCGCTGGTGAGACGCCTTTCGCCGACTTGATGTTGGCGACCATGTTGTGAGCAATGCCTACACCGCGTCGTTTCATCAGCTCGATATCACTGTCTGTCACGAAAATACAATGCGCTGCGATTAATCGATCATTCAGTATTCCTACCGAATCCAAATACTCAACCGGCGTCATGCTAAATTCTGATTGAAACCTGTCAAATTCTTCCTGAGTCTCCGCCACATGCATGAACACAGGAGCATCATATTTCTCCGATAACGCTGCGATCTTCTCCAGGTTTTCTTTCGTTACAGTATGTGGCGCGTGAGGGCCATATCCCGGTGTAATCAGTTCGTCATTCTTATACTTTTCCACCAGCGCGGTTGCGAGCTTCAGCTTGGCATTGCCGTCCTTACCGTCTGCCGTGGGATATTTGATAATGTTTTGTGTCATTACACCCCTGAGCCCAATTTCTTTCACAGCTCGTGCGGCGCTTTCTTCAAATAAATACATGTCTACCATGGTGGTAACGCCGCCCTTGGCCATCTCAATAGCGGCATGAACGGCCCCGATATAGACCATTTCCTTGGATACCATCTTATTTTCCAATGGAAAAATATATCGATTCAATCGATCGGGAACATCGTCGGCTAGACTTCGAAACACGCTCATAGACGCATGGGTATGGGTGTTAATCATCCCCGGCATGATGATACCGCCCTTTGCATCGATTGCATTGTCCGATGAATATCTTCCCAGGATCTCGACGCCGCCAACTTCAACGATTTTGTTCCCACTAACAATGACGACACCATCGCTGAATATTTCTTTTCCAGCGTTCATCGTCAAAACAGTTCCGTTTTTTACGATCAAATCGACGTCTTCGGCTTGGCTTGCCTGGACGTTAGTAAGCGCAAGAACTAGAGCGACCAAGCCTGTCAAGAGCGTCTTATTCATTCTTTTACGCCGTCCTGTTTCGTGGATTTATCCCGGTTTTCGAGTCTAACAGCTATTCATCAAACACAATAATGCGGCCAGCGCCGGCGAACGATTG
>DDIP01000273.1 GCA_002338605.1 Proteobacteria bacterium UBA1847
TTGAAGCAGCCAAGCACGGCCGGGACCCGGATTTTCGTTTACTGCGAAAGGGCAAGCCGGTTTCCATTCAAGACTGGGGAAGCGAGATTATCGAGGGTATCGCGGCGGTTGCGTCAATTCTCGATCGACAAGATGGCGGTGACAGCTATGCAGCCGCGGCGAGCCAGATGCAGGTGCTTGTTGACGATCCTGATATGACGCCATCGGCGCGTATCATTGCGGAATTGCGAGAATCTGACTGCGGATTTTTTAGTTTCGCGCTGGCGATGGCACAGAGTCACAAGAAATACTTCGATGCTATCGCGGAACCGAATGATGCCATCGAAGCCGAGTACCACCAGGAGGCAATTGATTCGCTAAAGCGGCAGGCGGAAATCGAAGCACAGGATTCGATGAGCCTGGACGAATATTTGGCAAACTACTTTCGCTAGAACGGCAGCGGTGTCCCGTGTTCAAAAGCAAATTCGCGGTGCAGGCCCTGAAGTCGCCGGGTCAGGGGGCCGACCGTACCGTCGCCAATAGTCCGGCCGTCGGCTACCAGAACCGGTGTCAGTTCGCCCATAGTTCCGGTCGTGAATACTTCGTCCGCGGTATAAAGCTCTGTGAGTGACAGGTTGCGTTCGATGGCGGGAATGTTCTCCATGCGACAGATGCGCAGGATCATTTTTCGCGTCAATCCCGGCAGGCAGCTATCCGCGTGCGGTGTCAACACCTCACCATCGGTTACCAGAAACAGGTTGGTATCGTTGGTCTCGGAGACGAATCCGTTGACGTCAAGCATGATTGCTGCATCCACGCCAGCGACATTTGCTTCAATAGCTGCCAGGATATTGTTGAGCAAGTTGTTGTGATGGATTTTTGAGTCCAGGCACTCCGGCGTATTGCGACGAGTAGCCGCTGTTATAACGCTGATGCCATCATCCGAGTAGACTGGCGGCTTCCATTCGGCGAGCACAATCAGAGTGCAGCCGGACTGGTTGAACCTGGGGTTCATGCCGGACGTCGTTTTTTCACCGCGTGTCAGTGTCAGCCGGATGTGGGCATTGTCACGCATGCCATTGGCGGCGAGCGTCGCAAATATTGCCGCCCGAATTTCGTCGGTTGACGGTACGCCGGCAAAAGCCAGTGTCCTGGCCGAGTTCTGCAAGCGCTTCAAATGTCCGTCCAGCTCGGCGATGCGGCCGTCATAGACACGCAATCCCTCCCAGACAGCATCACCACCTTGAACGACACTGTCGAATACCGAGACTTTTGCATCCTTTCGCGGCTGAAGTTCGCCGTTGACGTGCACAAGGATATCGGCATTTCTGGGGTCGGGAAGATTCAAGGTTTGTCTCCTGTCTGAGCGCGTATAGCGTGTGAGTAAAGTTTGTCATACCAGGGCCGGCATTCGTCCAGCAGGGCCTGCAATTCTGATGGGAAATGCCGTTTCGGCCGGTAGGGCGCAAAGCCGGTACTCTGATGAACTGCGTGATACCAGTGTGATGCCCAAACCCCATCTTCTTTTCGTGCCCCCGCGTCCCACGACAGCATGCCTTCGTCAAACTCAAGGTCGAGGTGGTCGCAGAGTGCCTGCAAAACGGAGCCGGGGTCCAGAAGCAATTCCCGAGAGTCGAGAATTGCTGCAGGCGAGCCGGTGTCCGCGAGTTCACAATACAGTTCCCATTGTCGTTGCAGGCCGGTGTCCGCCAGCGCGGCGTGAGGAAGCTGGATAGTTAGTGAAGGCAACATGTCACGTGGATCACGGATCAAAAAGACATTGCTGGTCGAGCTCAGAAATCCAAGGTCCAGCTCAAGCAGGTGGTGGGCCATGTGCTTGATAAAGAGTCGTGTGCCGGGGTTTGAACGCTGGTGCCGCATCAGTTCCTGCATAACGCGATCACCGTCGCAGTCCATGGACGCCATGACCTCAGTCCGGCCGGGGTGGTCCGCACCGCTGACGCGCAGGTAATGACCGTACAGGGGTTCGTCAATGACCCGTATATCCTTAAGTTCCGCGAAACTGTACATCAACGCGGTCGAAACGTTACGCGGGCCGGACCATAAGCAGATCGGTCGTGTCATCGGGTCATGGGTCTCATCATCGAATCGAAGTCTTGCCGAATTGTACCGGGACCGATAGCCGTCGGAAACGTCGCCATTCTGCGGCAGCAGGCGAGAAAACCTCGCCAAAGGTACCTATTGTTGTGCGGCCTGTCACAAAACGGCCAGCGATGATTGTTGCGGCAGGTTCAATTTAACTAAACTCGGGCGACGAGTAATTTTGAATTGCTGATGACGGGCACATTTTGATTAAGACTTTTATTCTTGGAATCCTCCTCGGAATTGCAGTAGCAGCCGGCGTTTTGTACGCAGTGCCTGTGGTTGATCAATACCGTGAAGCGTCCATTATCTCCGTTGCACCCAACGGCGGTAATACGGAAATTTTCTATATCAACGTGCCAAGTGACCGTGTGATGTCCGGCGGGCACGACCAGGCAGTATTGCCGCCGGGGCTGGAATGGCCAGACGACGATATCCTTGGCAGTGTCAGCACAGAAATCTTCAAGATAAGAAATGCCCGTGATTCCGTTATCGGTGTCGCCGCGCGAACGTCAGCCAGGGAGGGTGACGTGCCCGTTCTGGACTGGATAGTTCATTTGCCTGCGCGCGGCTCGATCTATGTGAATATGAATCCCGTTGCTGGTGAAGGGGGGTATCGAGTCGGAGAAATCAGGGCCGGGTCCCGCGAGCTTGCTGGCATGACCGGCCGAATGACCGAGCGATGGCTGTCGGACGAATCCGCTGTGCCGGATGCGCCAGCAGGACGTATCGAGCTCGCCGCCAGATACATTGCGAAGCAGGAGGAGCTCGCGGAATGAAATACCTTTTCGCATTGCTTGCTGGCTTGCTTGCTGGCGCCGCCCTGTTTGCGCTCGGCGTAATCTACAACCCGTTCCTCGACAAGCAGGAGCTATCGCCACTAGCGGTCACAGACGCGCCGACGCTTGTCCTGACCTATCCCGGTGTCGCCTCTGAAAGTATTGCCTACACGAATGATGGCGAATCCAGAACCCAGCCTTACCCTGAAAAGGTGTTGCAACTCTGGGAGCAGACCATCAGGCAAACCTCTGCAACGGCTACGCTGCTTCGCGATGGACGCAACCAGGCAGCGGGAATCGGCATCAAATTTTCTTCCGCGGCTGATGAAACACGTTTGCTTTCCGGTCGAGCGCTGGTGAACAGCATTTGGTATGTCTATCTGCCAGGACGTGGCGGGCTGTTTGTCGAAGAAACCGAAAACTATTGGGACTTTCTACGGGACATCGTTGTACCCGGTTATCGCAGCTCCAGTAACACGTGGGCAGGTACCTGGATTGGAAACATGACGGCTGGGCCAGGAGCGCTCGGCACCGCAAAGGTAACTGGCGGGTCGGGCGAATTTAAAGGCATGGAAATGCTGGGTGTCGAGTCACTATCGGTCCGCGCCTGGAAGGTGGACGGTGGCACAGTTGCTGCCGAGGGTCGGCTGCTGATCGAGCTACCTCGAAACGAGCTTGCCGACGTGCCGGCAGAATAAATCTAGTCACACCCGCTCCCGATATCCTTCAGCGAAATATCGGTGTTAGCCAACTGGTCGACATCAAGCTTTCTTTGCCCGGCGATCAGCGCCTTGGATTGCAGGAAGTCTTTCGGCGCGTTGACAGCGTCTGTTGCTATGAGCCTGCCATCGCGGAGATAGAGGCAGGCAAACGATCGATCCGCCGGATTGCCGCGGATGACAACGTCGTCATAACCTGAGGACAGGCCCGCGATCTGCAGTTTCAGGTCGAACTGGTCGGACCAGAACCACGGAACTTCCGAGTAAACGCTGTCAATGCCACAAATATTGCTTGCAGCCGTTTTGGCCTGTTCAAGTGCGTTGTGTACTGACTCCAAACGAAGGCGTCGACCGTAGATGGCACTCGGATGTGAGGTGCAATCACCAATCGCATAAATGTCCGGGTCGTCGGTCCGGCAGCGCTCATCGACGATCACACCGTCGTTGATTGGCAGTCCGGCCTCGGTTGCCAATTCGACGTTTGGCAATATGCCGACACCGACCACAACGAAGTCAGCGTCGATCAGCTCGCCGTCGCTGGTCGCAACGGCAGTTACGCGCGATTTGCCATGGAACGCCACTGTCCCTGTTGACAAACGCAGGTGCACTCCGCGGGATGCGTGTTCGATCTGGTAGAAATCCGAGATTTCCGCTGACACTACACGGCTCATTACTCGATCGGCCATCTCGATCACCGTAACGGCAAGCCCAGCCTGGCGAAGTACGGCCGCGACTTCGAGTCCGATATAGCCAGCACCTACGACAACGGCGCGCCTCCGATCACCCAGTTCCGCACGAATGGCCTTAACGTCATCGATACCACGCAGGTAATGGATACCGTCGAGATCCGCACCGTCGATCTCCAGTCGTCGCACGCGCGACCCTGTGGCGAGAATGAGTTTGTCGTAGGCGATGTCTGATCCTGATGTTTGCAGAACTCTTGCTGCGCGATCAATTGCGTCGATGCGCGTGTTGAGATGTAATGTGATCTGTGGATCGTCGTAAAAACTGTCCGGCTTCACATACAAACGTTGAGCGGGCATATCGCCGGACAGAAATTTTTTCGACAGCGGCGGTCGCTGGT
>DDIP01000419.1 GCA_002338605.1 Proteobacteria bacterium UBA1847
CGTCAGTCGTCGTTGGTTCTGTTCCACCTTTGCCATAGGCAACGGGTCCGGGATGCGCGCCAGCGGACCTTGGCCCGACTTTCAATGCGCCTGCGTCATCGAGTGAGGCAATAGAGCCGCCTCCGGCCCCGATGACATTGATATCGAGCATCGGACACCTGACAGGGTAGTCAGCAACCAATCTGCTAGTCGTAAATGCCGGACGGCCATCCAACACGAGTGAAACGTCCGTCGATGTCCCACCAACATCGTAGGTAATGATGTTCGGATATCCTGATGCCGCTGCAACCTTGGATGCGCCAACGACACCTGCCGCGGGTCCGGACAAACAGGTGCGCACAGGAAAGGCCCGAACCGAATCGACCGACATGAGCCCGCCATTCGAATGAATGGTCCGCGGCGCCGCTTCAATGCCGATGTCGGTCAACCGCTGAAGGAAACGCTGAAGATAAGCGTCCATCCTGGGTCCGACATAGGCATTGATGACTGTGGTGGAGAAACGCTCGAACTCTCGGAATTCTGGCAAGACTTCCGAGGATATCGAGACGTAAGCGTCTGGGACGAGCTCACGTACTATTTCGGCGGCGCGGCGCTCATGCTGTCCGTCACGATAGGCATGCAGAAAGCAGATCGCGATCGCCTTGACGCCGGCGCTTTTCAATTCCTGGGCCGCCTCGCGGACTTCACTCTCGTCAAGCGGAACAAGGACAGTCCCATCCGCGTTCAGACGTTCCGATACTTCGATCGCCAAGTAGCGTTCGACCAATGGTTCCGGTTTGGTGATTGAGTAGTCAAAAAGATGTGGCCTGGTTTGACGCCCGATCTCCAGGACATCGCGTGCGCCTTTAGTGGTAATGAGGCCGGTTTTTACGCCACGGCGCTCGATCACCATGTTGGTGGCGACGGTTGTCCCGTGGCCAACGAAGCCGAATTCCTCAGGAGCGATGCCCAGTTCCTCAACGTAGTGCCGCAAGCCTGTTTCGATCGCCTCTGAGGGATCATGTGGTGTTGAAGACGTCTTGAAGTGAATTGCTTGACCGCTTTTCTCTTCGAGCGCGGTGAAGTCGGTGAAGGTACCACCCACATCAAAGCCGATACGATACATTTCCGTGTCCTTTGAAGTCATAGTTCTATTGTGCTCGCGGCATCAACAGATCTGGAAGGAAGAGGGTGATCTGCGGAAAAAACGCTACCAACAGCGCCGCGCAGACCATTGCGATGTAGAATGGGATCAAAGCACGTGACAGCTCACCCATTTTGATGTTTGCCACCACCATCACGGTGTACAGGACGAGTCCAACCGGAGGTGTAATCGAGCCGATCATCATCACGACAACAACTGTTACGCCAAGGTGCACAGTGTCGATGTCGAAGGTCGTAGCGATGGCCAGAAGTGTCGGTACCAAAAGCACCAGCGCTGCAAGCACCTCCATGAACATACCCACGACGAGTAGAATCACGATGATCAAGGCAATTGCGGCGGTCTGTGATACAAACAGCTCCTGCATCCACTCTACCATGTGTATGGGCAACCGCTGGATGGATATGATCCAGCTGAAGACGGCCGAAACGGCGATGATAAATAGCGCCGACGCCGAGGTACGGGCGGTACCAAGCAATGCCTGAACGATCTGTTGGCGCTCAAAACCCAATGTGAAGCTGCCAATCACCAGGATGTAGAGCACTACGACGACAGAGGCTTCAGTCGGTGTGAAGACGCCCCCCAAAATACCTGCGAGCAAGATGACCGGTGCCAATAAAGCCGGAAGTGCCCGCCAGAAGGCGTGAACAACCTCCTTGAAGCTCGCTTTGGGAAGTTTTGGGGCCTCTTCCCTTCCAGTTTTCACAAGGACATAGACAATGACCATCAGGCTGAAGCCAACGAGCAATCCCGGAATTGCACCACCAAGAAACAAACGGCCTACAGATTCCTCGGCCAAAAAACCGTAAACGACCAAAGTGATGGACGGAGGAATGATCGGTCCCATGGTTGCCGAAGCAGCGGTGACAGCCGCCGCAAAGCGTCGCTTGTAGCCCGCCTGCTCCATTGCTTTGATCTCAACGGACCCTAGCCCGCCTGCGTCGGCGACAGCAGATCCTGACATGCCGGCAAATATGATGGAGGCGACAACATTCACATGTCCAAGACCGCCGGTAATATGGCGCACCAGGACACCTGCGAAGGCGAATATCCTTTCCGTTACTCCGAGGCCGTTCATAAGGTTGCCAGCCAGCAGAAACATTGGAATAGCCAGGAGAGAAAAGCTCTCAATCCCGCCAGACGCACGGAGAGTCAGTTGCAGTTCTGGTAAGCCTGCAAGCAATATGTACACGGTTGAGCTTGCAAGCATCGTGTAGGCAATTGGAAGGCCAAGGAACAACAATCCGAAGAAAGTCACCAAGAAGATGGTAGTAATCATGGACGAGGCTCCTGTGGCTCTTTCTGAGAACTCCTGATTTCCAGCCAGATAGCTTCGACCGCATAGAGAATTGTCAGGGCAGCTCCGATTGCGAATGGAAGGAGTATTAAGACGAATTTCGAAGTAAGAGGTCCGTTTGGCACTGTGCCAAACTCCAGGCGCGACATGAGCGGCTCAAGCGCCTTCACTTGAAGCAAGACGTAACTGAGAACGGCGATCACAACTGCATGCAAGGCAATTCGAAGTACTCTCAGAGCTGTACTGCTATCCTCGCTTGAGAAGATCTCAATCCCGATGTGACCTCGCTCGCGATAAACTGCTGAAGCACAAAGGAAGGTGAGCCAGATCAGCGAGATCTCAGCAATGTCGTCTGTCATGTGCACTGGTGCGTTGAAAACATACCGAGATACGATCTGAACGCTCAGTGAGGCAATGATAACGAGGACGAGCACTAAACTCAGTCCCAGCGTAAGCCGGTGAAGTTGGGTTATAAGGTTGGGCATTTGGCGTTCCGATAGAATATGT
>DDIP01000139.1:0-1705 GCA_002338605.1 Proteobacteria bacterium UBA1847
CTCCATGTCTCGTTCGAGTCATAGTTAACGGAAACCGTGTGACGCCATTCCGGAGACGGGTAGCAACGCGTGCTGATCAGGCCAACGCAGTCGTAAGCAGAGTTAGGATCTGCCGGCAACGGTGTTGTTTCCTTGGTGAGCATGTAGGTACCGATCAGGTCGGTTGTCCATGTGCCACCCCAGCCTTCGATAGCCCAGCTTGCAGCAACGTCAACACCTTCCCACTTGTTGGAACCGAGGTTGATCGTCGTATCGAAGACGAAGCCCTGAGTACCCTGCCAGAGACTGCCACCTGCATTACGTACAACCTGGTTACACAGGATACCGTACAGGCCACACTGCTCGAGAATCGTCGTGGCACCGATGTTGTTGATGGTGTCCGTGATCTCGATATTCCAGTAGTCGAACGACATCGTCAGGTTGTCCATCGGATCGATGACGAAACCAATCGTTGTCGTGTCGGCTTCTTCCGGCTGCAGGTTCGGGTTACCGCCAAAGATGCCGTTGTACTGGCCGGCAGGACTTGCGGTGATGTTGCCGTACTGTGCTGCAGAAACACCCAGGTTGGCACACTGTGCCGCGGTGTAGGTCGGTGTTGCGCCGGCACATGGGTCGCTACCACTCCACAATCCCAGAGCCTGCGTTGAGAACAGCTCAGAGACGTTCGGAGCACGTACAGCGCGGTTGAATCCGGCACGCATGCGAACCAGGTCAATCGGCTGCCAGTCGAGGCCAGCACGGTAGGTGTTGGCGCCACCGCTGGTGTTGTAGTCCGAGTAACGGTAGGCGAGGTCCATCGTGAGATTTTCAGCGCCAGGCTTACCGGAAAGCAGCGGGATATTGGCTTCCGTGAACACCTCCGCGACGGTGTATCCACCATCAACACCCGGTGTCGGTCCACCCTGGCCCAGCAGTGAGCCCTGGGAGAAGACCGAGTCTGAAACGCGCTGGTAGTTCTCGTCACGGTGTTCGAAACCGGCAACAACCAGGATCGAATCATCTGCACCCGGGAAGCTAAAGCCGGTGTCACCCGTTACGAACACGTTGACGACTTCGGTGGAGGTCTTGCCGGTCGCAACAGCCGTACCCGTCAAGCCGTTGGCCATAGCTGGCGTAACGCCCTGGTAGGTGAAGACTTCGTAAGGGATACAACCCGGGGTCGCGGCACAAGCTGCACCATCAACTGCGACCCGCACCGGCGGAGCGAAGAAGTCGTTGATGTAAGCAAGGCTTGATGCGGTCGATCCGTACAGGAACGATGCGTCGTAATCCCAATTGTCGTTGATAGCGCCCTTGACGCCGGCGACGACACGGTAGCCATCGTGCTCGAAGTTACTGGCACGAGGTCCACCTTCGACGTTTCGCTTACCGATGTAGATACCGTATTCGTTCGCACCTGGGAAAAGCGTGTTCAGTGAATCCTGGAATGCTTGCGGCCAGACACTGTTACCTGCGGGCAGGAAATATTCTTCAGCGAAGAAGGTACCGGATTCAGCGATCTGTCCTTCCGTGCGGTCCGTTGCAAAAGTAGCTTCAGCGTAAACAATCGCATTCTCGTTCATCTCGTAGTCGATGAACGTACCGAATGACCAGCGCTCGTCAGGACGCATGAAGTGGTTGATCGGCGCATAGTTGTAAACGTTACTGCCATCGTATGGAGCAAGCGAACCATCCGGCTGCAGCGACAGGAACTGGGACTGGCTGT
>DDIP01000139.1:1743-4491 GCA_002338605.1 Proteobacteria bacterium UBA1847
AGCCGTCGTAAGGGGCCAAAGAACCGTCTGCTTGCAATGAAAGGAACTGAGAGCGGGAGTAGTCCGAGCCTGCCGGAGTCGTCGAAAAACTTGGCGTACCCGAAGAGGCTGGCGCGATGAAGAAGTTAGGAACGATTGCGTTCGCAGAACCACCACAAGACGTTGAGCTGTTGCTCAGGGCACAGCTTGAATAGTCACGCGATGCCTGCAGCAATTCTTCGTTGTCACGCCAGGTCATGTATGCCGTTGCATTACCGCGGCCGTCAGCGAAATCACTACCGATGACCAGATCGATGTTGTAGGTCTGTCCGTCAAGGCCTGAGCTTCCTGTGGGGTACTCAAAGTTACGAGCGTCCATCAGCGGCGTCAGGTACTTGTTGTCGTTGTCATGCTGGTAACCACTCGCACCAATGCTGAGTTCGATACCGTCCATACGACGCATGATGAAGTTGACAACGCCGGATACAGCGTCAGCACCGTAGGTAGCCGATGCACCACCGGTCAGTACTTCGATGCGCTCAACCATCGCGGCAGGAATCTGGTTGACGTCGACAGAGTTTGTAGAAACGCCACCCGGCTGCATGCGACGACCGTTCATCAGTACCAGAGTGCGGTTAGCACCGAGTCCGCGCAGATCGATTGTCGCAGTACCCGTAATACCATTGGCGTCGAATGAATGCTGAGCCGTCTCAACGGAAGGCAGGCTGTTCAACAGATCTTCAACTCGCGTCAAACCGAGCTGGGCAATGTCTTCTGACCCCATAACCGTCACGGGGCTGGTACGACCAAAGCCGTCTTCAGTCACGATACGCGAACCGGTTGTTACGATTTCCTCTATGGGTGCGGCACTATCTTCAGCGTCTTGTGCTGCAGCACTGCCGAGTACGCCGAAAGACGACACTCCGAGTGCAGCGGCAACCGCTGATGCCAAAGGCTTACGATTAAACATGTTTATCCCCTAAATAAGTTTGGAATCTTGCGATCCCGAAAATCTATCCCGGACGCCTTATCACTTCGCAAATACGCCACGTAGCAAAAAAGCCTCAGATAGGATTGCGACGATGCTAGCGCAACACGCAACAAAGCTCAACAGAATGTGACCAAATTGACACATGCATTTGCTTATATACAAAAAACACTTTATAAACATCAACTTAAGATGTTGCTTTTTAGCAAAAGCCAGGTGCCATCGCTTTCATGCCGCGTTTTCCGGTGTTTCTGTTGCATTAATGAAACGAAGGCTCACGGCCGGGGCCTTGCAAGGCCTTGCTCAACGGTGGCTAAATTCCTCGGCGTCGGCTGGTTTCGTGTAAATTCACGCCATGCCATTGAGCCCCCGCACGACCCGACTACTGATCCGGATCCTGATCAGTGTTGCCGTGCTCTCCCTGTTCGCGACACATGTCACGAGCAGCCCGCGATTCGAGATTATCGACCGGGTGGAGAACTACCTGTATGACGTTCGCGTTCGCCTGACCATGCCCGGCGGCGTTGACGATCGCATCGTAATTGTCGATATCGATGAGGCAAGCCAGCTGCAACTGGGACAGTGGCCCTGGGAGCGGACGACGCTCGCAACGATTGTCGATCGACTCTTCGATGACTACCGGGTCCGCGTGCTCGGCTTTGACGTCCTGTTTGCAGAGGCTGGCCGCAGTGGTGGTAACGACACGTTCGCCGACTCGTTTATCGCACGAGACGTTGTAACAGGCTTTGTCTTCAAAGACTCGATTGCAGCCAATGAGCCGGAGTTTACCGGTCGTCTGCCGCCGCCCATCATCCCAAAAGACGATTTGGCAGGATTTTCTGTGCCATTCGTTGAGGCCAGGGGATTCACCGGTACCCTCGACGCGCTGCAGCAAAATGCGGCCGGTGGCGGCTTTTTCGACTCGCCGCTGATCGATTCAGACGGCGTTTTTCGTCGCGCGCCACTTGTGCAGCGCTACCGCGGTGACCTCTACCCGTCACTGGCACTAGCAATCGTCCACGTCCTCGAAGGCGCTCCGGCAGTCGGTTTCATGTTCGCCAACGACAGTCGGCGAGGCATTGACCTTGAAGCCTTTCGGCTGGGCGATCGTGTTATCCCGGTCAACGAGCAATCGGCGGTCTTCATCCCGTTTCGCGGACCTCAGGAAAGTTTTCGCTATGTTTCGGCGAAAGATATCGTCAACCAGACCGTTGGCGCCGACGCCTTGGAGGACAAGATCGTACTTGTCGGCGCAAGTGCCGCCGGATTGCTCGACCTGCGCTCGACACCGGTTGGGCAGCGGTACATCGGTGTCGAAGTGCATGCCAATCTCGTTGCCGGCCTGCTCGACGGTACCATTCGCAAGCAACCCGCCTGGTCGGTTGGCCTCGAGCTGGTCCTGCTGGTGCTTGTCGGTACCCTGATCGCGTTGCTGTTGCCCCGACTGTCGCCGCTTGGCGCGCTGCTGCTTGTCACCGCGATTCTGGCCGCGACCATGGGAGGAAATCTCTGGCTCTGGAGCTCATTCAACCTGGTCATCCCGATCGCTCCGTTGTTCGGTTATACGCTGGTGTGCGGGCTTTTGCAGATCACCTACGGATTTTTCATTGAGCAAAGAAACAAGCGGCATCTGTCGCAGATTTTCGGCCAGTACATTCCGCCCAGCGTTGTCGAAGAAATTGACGCGAGTGGCGCTGACGTCTCGTTGCAGGGCGAGACACGCAATATGAGCGTGCTGTTCTCGGACGTCCGCGGCTTCACAACGATTTCCGAAGGTCTCG
>DDIP01000139.1:4583-4987 GCA_002338605.1 Proteobacteria bacterium UBA1847
ACAACGATTTCCGAAGGTCTCGGTGCCCGCGAGCTCACGCAGATGATGAACGAATTCCTGACGCCGTTTACCAGCGTCATCCAGCAGCACCGCGGAACCATCGACAAATACATGGGCGACTGCGTCATGGCATTCTGGGGCGCTCCCCTGGTCGACGAGAATCACGCGCGCAATGCCCTGCTTGCCGCCTTTGGAATGGTCGATGCTGTACACCGGCTCGATGAACCCTTTACCGCCAAGGGCTGGCCTTGCGTTCGAGTCGGCGTGGGTATTGCAACCGGCGATATGAACGTCGGCAACATGGGTTCGGAGTTTCGGGTCGCTTACACTGTGATGGGCGATACCGTGAACCTCGGCAGCCGTCTCGAAGGCCTCACCAAGCAGTACGGTGTTGACATAATTGT
>DDIP01000183.1:0-3634 GCA_002338605.1 Proteobacteria bacterium UBA1847
GCGGCACCTGGTAAACCTTCAACCAGTACATCTTGCCTCGACTTGAAAAGCACAGAATCGTGTCGTGAGTATTGGCAACAAACAGGTTGTCGATAAAGTCCTCATCCTTGACCTTGGTTGCCGAGCGGCCGCGACCCCCGCGCTTCTGCGCCTGGTAGTCCTCAATGGGCTGCGCTTTGGCGTAACCGCCGTGAGACAGTGTTACGACAACTTCGGCCTCGGGAATCAGGTCTTCAACGCTCAGGTCCGAATGATCCTGCACAATCTCGGTTCGCCGCTCGTCACCGAACGCGTCACGCACTTCAGCGAGCTCGGTCTTGATGACTTCGAGCAACAGATCCGGGCTGGCGAGGATGTTAGAGTATTCTTTAATTTTACCCAATATCTCTTTGTATTCACTGATTATTTTGTCTTGCTCGAGGCCAGTGAGGCGGTGCAGGCGGAGATCCAGGATTGCTTGTGCCTGCACGTCCGACAGCAGGTACTCGCCATCGATAAGACCACAGACCCCGACCAATCCATCAGGGCGCGTATCCATGTCGCCAGCCCGTTTCAACATGTCGGTGACGGCACCCGGCGTCCACTTGCGGTCCATGAGTCCAGTCTTGGCTTCAGCCGGCGACGCCGATGCCTTGATCAATGCAATGACGTCGTCGATGTTTGCCAGCGCAACGGTTTGACCTTCAAGAACATGGGCGCGATCACGTGCTTTTCGCAGATCAAAAATAGTTCGGCGTGTAACAACTTCGCGGCGATGCGACAGAAACGCCTCAAGCACCTGCTTCAGGTTCAGGAGTTTCGGCTGGCCGTCATGCAATGCGACCATATTGATGCCGAAAACGCTCTGCATTGCCGTCTGCTTGTAGAGGTTGTTCAGCACCACGTCGGCCACTTCGCCGGTACGCAGCTCAATCACGATACGCATGCCGTCCTTGTCGGACTCGTCGCGCAGTTCGCTGATGCCTTCGATGCGCTTTTCGCGCACGAGCTCTGCGATCTTTTCAATCAGGCGCGCCTTGTTGACCTGGAAAGGCAGCTCCGTGACGATAATCGCTTCCTTGCCGCGTGCATTCAGCGTTTTTACTCGCGTGCGGGCACGGATGTGGACGCGCCCCCGCCCTGTTCGATAGGCGGAGTAGATGCCCTGCGCACCGTTGATAATCCCCGCGGTCGGGAAGTCCGGACCCGGGATATGCTCCATCAGCCCGGGCACGTCGATAGCCGGGTTTTCAATCATCGCGAGGCAGGCGTTAATGACTTCGGTGAGATTGTGTGGCGGAATATTGGTCGCCATGCCAACAGCGATGCCGGATGAGCCGTTTATCAGCAGGTTCGGCATGCGCGTGGGCATCACTGATGGTTCGCTTTCCGAACCGTCGTAGTTTTCGACGAAGTCCACCGTTTCGCGGTCAATATCGGCGAGCAATTCGTGCGCAATCTTGGACATGCGCACTTCCGTGTATCGCATTGCCGCCGGCGAATCGCCGTCGACAGAACCGAAGTTGCCCTGGCCGTCGACCAGCATGTATCGCATCGAAAACGGCTGTGCCATACGAACAATTGTGTCGTAAACCGCCGAATCGCCGTGCGGATGATATTTACCGATGACGTCACCGACGACGCGTGCGGATTTCTTATAGGGTTTGTTGAAGTCGTTGCCGAGCACCCGCATGGCGTGAAGGACCCGTCGATGGACAGGCTTCAGGCCGTCCCGGACGTCCGGCAATGCACGCCCGACGATGACGCTCATCGCGTAGTCCAGGTAGGACTGCTGCATCTCCTCTTCGAGACTTATAGTCAGCAATTCTTGTGCAACTTCAGCCATATTTCCCTACTTTTGATGCTCAAAACTCCAGCGCGATCCCGATCCTGAAAGCGGGGTCATATCGTCAGTTTTGGCTGGATTTCAAGCGAATAAATTTAGTGTCTGTGTGGCGCTTTTTTCGGCCCTGAATTGGCGGCCGGATTAGGCTTGGAATGATAGCATAGGAAGTGCTGAAACAGCAGTGTTTTCGCGCCTTTCAGGCCTTTTTTAAACGTCACTGGAAAGCCCCGGGATGACGCGTATACTGCCCCGACTATGCAGCACTGCGACACCCTTATTGCACCTCGATGGTGCGTCCCCGTTGAACCACTGAACGCGGTCCTTACGGATCATGCGGTCATCGTCAATGACGGTCGAATTACCGACCTGTTGCCGTTGAAGGCAGCTCTTGAGCGCTACCAGCCGAGCGTTGCCATCGAAAAGCCGGATCACATGCTGGTGCCCGGCTTTGTCAACGCGCATACACATGCGGCAATGTCGCTGATGCGCGGGTTAGCCGATGACATGCCGCTGGAACGCTGGCTCCGTGAAGGCATCTGGCCGGCTGAAGAGCGCTGGGTCAGCGCTGAAATGGTAAGAGACGGTACAGAGCTCGCGATCGCCGAAATGATTGCGGGCGGCACGACCTGCTTCAGCGACCAGTACTATTTTCCCGAAGTCGTCGCTGAAGTTGCCGTCGACCTGCATATGCGGGCAATGATCGGTACGCCGATTGTCGAATTTCCGACGGCCTGGGCGAAAAACGTCGCGGAGTCCCTTGAAAAAGCAAACGACCTTGTGCACGACCGGTACAACGATCACCCGTTGATTTCGACCTGCTTTGCGCCGCATTCAACGGCCGCGCTGTCAGACGATTCGTTTTTGGAGTTGCGAGTCCTGGCAGACCAACTGGATGTCAGGACCCAGATTCACCTGCACGAGTCGGCGGCCGAACTCGCCGCGGCGCTTGAAGCGACTGGTCGTCGGCCGTTCGACCGCTTGCTCGACCTTGGCCTTGTTAATGCCTCGCTGCTGGCTGTCCACGCGGTACATCTCACCCGCTCGGAGATCGATATTTTTGCTGAATCGGGCGTCAATATCGCACATTGCCCACGTTCCAACCTGAAACTCGCCAGCGGCATCGCGCCGATTGCGAATTATCGAAACGCCGGCATCAATGTGGCGATCGGTACCGATGGCGCGGCCAGCAACAATGCCCTTGATATGCTGTCGGACGTACGGACAGCCGCATTGCTTGCGAAAGGCGTCAGTCACGACGCCGGGGCAGTATCTGCAAACGAAGCATTGAAAATGGCGACACTGGACGGGGCAACTGCATTGGGCCTGGCGGCTGAGATCGGCTCGATCGAAGTCGGTAAATGGGCGGACCTTGCCTGCATCGACTTGAATCGCCTGCACAGCCAACCCGTGTACGATCCGGTATCGCAGTTGATTTATACCGCTCGAGCCGACCAGGTTACCGATGTGTGGATTGCGGGCCGACACCAACTGGACAACGGTAAACTGACCCACATCGATACCGACAACGTACTTTCACGGTGCCACGAATGGCGTGATCGTTTCGCGTCATCGATTTCCCGAAATAGCAGGATTTAACAATGACAACTGTTCGTGACAATGTTGATCCGGCCGAGGTTGCCAAGTTCGACGCACTGGCATCCCGCTGGTGGGATCCGGACGGCGAATTCCGGCCACTGCATGAGATCAATCCGCTCAGACTCGACTGGATTCGCCAGCACGTGGATCTCAGAGGTGCTGTAGTTGTCGACATCGGGTGTGGTGGCGGCATTCTCACCGAGTCAATGGCAG
>DDIP01000183.1:3747-4703 GCA_002338605.1 Proteobacteria bacterium UBA1847
CTGCCGCCGGTGCGAGTGTTACAGGGATCGACATGGCGGAAGCGCCGCTTGCCGTCGCCAGGCTTCACCAACATGAAACCGGGCTTGAAGTGGACTATCGGCAAGCGACGGCAGAGGAACTCGCATCGGAAAAGGCCGGCAGTTTCGACGTTGTGACCTGCCTTGAAATGCTCGAGCACGTGCCCGATCCGGCGAAGGTGATTCAGTCCTGCGCCGAACTCGTCAAACCCGGCGGCCACGTTTTCGTCTCGACTATCAATCGCAACCCCAAGGCATTCATATTTGCCATCGTCGGTGCGGAGTATGTTTTGAAGCTGCTGCCCGCAGGTACTCATGAATACGAAAAATTCATTCGTCCATCTGAACTCGAAGCGTGGGCGAGGCATGCCGGCCTGTCGCACAAGGACAGCATTGGTATGCACTACAACCCGATCACCAAAGAGTATTCGCTCGGCGAGAGCCTGGATGTCAATTACCTGATGTACTTTCAACGTGACTGAGCTCAATGGTTCGGAATACAACGCCGTATTTTTTGATCTCGACGGCACGCTGGTTGATACCGCTCCTGACATGGTCGCAATCCTGCAGCAACTACAGCGTGACCATGGCGTTGAGCCGACGACCTATGAGCTGGCCCGCTCGTATACCTCCTACGGGTCGATCGGCTTACTGGGCGTCGGTTTTCCCGACCTGGTCATTGACTACGGTCACGAACTCCACCAGCAATACCTCGAGCGCTATGCGGAAACCATTTGTGTCGAGTCACGTTTATTCGACGGGCTGCATGAACTAATCGACACACTCGATGACCTCAACTGTCCCTGGGGTGTGGTGACCAACAAGCCGGAGGCGCTGACCGGACCTTTAATGATCGCACTGGGCCTGGCCGATCGAACTGCCTGTATCGTCTGCGGCGATACACTGTCGGTCAAGAAGCCGCACCCTGCGCCACTTTT
>DDIP01000113.1:0-171 GCA_002338605.1 Proteobacteria bacterium UBA1847
CGGCTCGCGCATTGAGCAGGGAGGCTTCTCTTAGACGCAGTCCCAGCGCCCGCGCAACTTCCACCAGCGCTGCAATGCGCTCGTGTCCGTTCTGGCGTAGTAGATCGGCACACTGGCGCACAGTCCTTCGACTGAGACCTGTCGGTGGTTCGGTTCGTATTCGTGATCGTT
>DDIP01000113.1:263-3196 GCA_002338605.1 Proteobacteria bacterium UBA1847
TCGGTTCGTATTCGTGATCGTTGGCCGACAAACCTGACTGGCGCAACGCGAATCTGCCGATCACCTCGCATCGCCTGCAGCACGACGTTGACCGACGACAGCAGGTTTTGCGCGTAGGCCGGGGACATGCCGACATCAACCTTCTCTTTGAGTGTTTTTCCGTAGTCCTGCACGACCTCCTTGTCGATCATTCGTGCATCGCGTATATCGTGCTTGTCACGACACCAGACAACGAACCGTCGCCAGCGCTCGGCATGGCCGGTGACGGTCCCATAGTGCCCATTACCGTATCGGTCTTTCAGTGCCTGCTTGCCGGCCCAGGCCATTTGTTTGCCGTAACCGAAATTACGATGACCACCTGCTTTCTTCATGTCGCTCTCCCAATCCAATTCCGGGTTCCTGTTTTGGTCTTTCCGTTCGGTTTCTCACAGCGATTCCTGAACTCTGGTGAGTGATAAACCGCAGACGAGCTAGCGGTCACAGCGTGAGGGCCCCTTTGCAAGGCCTAAGCAGCGCGAAGCGCTGTTGGTTCAATTTCCGCTGGTCGTCACACCCCAGAACGACCCAAAGGGCCGCGGAATCGGGTGCGGGCTGCGCCAGTCGATCCATCGACTGGCCGCCGGGCAGCGGGTGCAAGCTTTTGCATACGTGCGAAACACGAGCAAAGCCTGTAGCGACGCAGACTTGCGCCAGTTTCAAGAGGCCCGTCTCTGTGCGGCGCCGGGGCGCTCACAAAGACGGGCTGAGTTGCAACAGGGGTTCGATACAGAACATCACTGGGTCACGCGTCCGGCATGACGGCAGCAACGACGGCGTAACGACTGTTGCAATAGAGGAAAATTGCACCAGGGCCTGGCGCAAGGGCCAGAGGGTTGATGCAAGGGCTGCCAATCAACAGTGATGCAGACAGCTGGAGGGAGAAGGTGAGATCAACGGTTTTTACCGCGGCGCCAGTCCTGTGATCCCTGTTGGCGTTGGGTGCTCCAAAAATCAGAGCGGGTGTCGTTGATGGTCCGCAACGACGACGGTGTTGATGCGAGGACTCTACCGCGCGTCCGACGGACAAACTAGCGGAAACGGGGGCATGATTTCTGCCCCTGTTTCTACGGAATTTCCCAAGAAACAGAGTCGGGCGGTGGCGTGGCCGGAAGCGAAGATCATCTTTCGAAGTAACACCGGGCCAGCTTGCAGGGTTTCAATCGGCCGACGAAGAACCTTTCAATTGGCCGCGCCACAGCGAGCCGGCTTCCGCCCAGGCATGCTCGGAAGTTTGACGCTTCCGAGCGCTTCAGAGTACGGTTCCGAGCTATAGCTCCAATTAAGGCCTTGCGCATTCCGGAGAGCACGACCGGCTATTTTCAGGGGGTCACGGATCCGCTGGCCTGATTAGGTTCTGGTATGACCGTGTTACGGACTACGTTGCCAACGACAATAACATCGACCCGTACGCCTCGAATCGGAACAAATAACGTCAAACTGCTTCGGGAATTGTCTAGAATGTGTGCCTGAATCATTGGATGTTGAGATGGTCTCGTCAGTTTTCTTTAGGATCGGTACCTAAAGGGAGGCAATAGAAATGAGTGCAATAGACTTTGATGTATTGCGGCGCACACCCGCCTATCCGTTTGCCGAGGCCGCGCACTACCTGAATGTGCCCTACGCTACGCTCCGATCCTGGTGCGTTGGTACTACCTATGGATCGAAAGGCGACAAACACCGGTTTCCAAATGTCATCAATCTGGACGGCGAACCGCAGGACGGTCTGTCGTTCCTGAACTTGGTCGAAGCTCACGTTCTCACAGCGATTCGCCGGCATCATCGAATCCCGCTGCCAAAAGTCCGCCAGGCTTTGGCGTATACAAGCGAGCGTCTGGGTATTGAACGCCCGCTTGCCCACGCCAGTTTTCAAACTGATGGCGTCGATCTGCTCGTCGAAAAACTTGGCAAATTGATCAACGTATCCCAATCAGGGCAACTTGAAATGGCCACGCTTCTTCGTGCCTATTTGAAGCGTATTAAGCGCGATTCATCGGGGTTGCCCGTCAAGCTATATCCGTTCACTCGAATGAGCGTGACGGAAGATGCTCCTGCACCAGTCGAAATAAATCCGCGTGTAGCATTCGGTCGTCCGGTAATTGTAGGTAGCGCCGTGCCAACAGCCATTCTCGCCGACAGATTCAAAGCTGGCGATACATTGGTCGACCTGTCGAAAGATTATGAAATCTCAAAAGATGCGATCGAAGAAGCAATCCGCTGCGAACTCGATTGCCGAAAAGCGGCTTAACAAAGCCGTCTTTTATCTCGATGAGAGTATTTACTCGCGAAGCCTGCTAAAGCGAATGAGAGAAGCGGGCGCCAATGTCGAGCATGCTCGCGGGGCGATACCTGCGGGTTCGGAAGATGAGGACTGGCTGTCGGAATGCGGAAAAAGAGGGTGGATTGTGTTGACCCGAGATCAGCGCATTCGCCATCGTCGTTTGGAGCTAAACGCGATTCAAGCTCATGGCGTGGCTGCGTTCTGCTTAATTGTCGGACAAGGAACAGCCGACGAAGTCGCCGATATCATTGAGCCCATGATTCAGAAAATCGTCAATATATCCGTAAGCGAATCGAAGCCGTGCCTTTATACGTTTGGTAGAAGTCGCCGACTCAACAAAGTCAAGTTGCGAGGCGCCATCGACAAGAATCAAGAATTGTAGGAACGCGTATATGCTTTACAAATAGAGCACCAGTGAACAAGAACGCGATTTTGGTCAGGGATCCACGGATTGAACGGTTGACGCGGCATGGCTCACGAAAATGAGTCTCCGAAAAGCCCGGGGCGATTCACAGTTTACTAGTTGCGACGTCGAGGCTTCAACGGGCCCACAGACGGCAGGCACGATTCGGACGCCATGCGGCAAGTTCTGACCGATTCTGTTGAAAAACCCCTA
>DDIP01000154.1 GCA_002338605.1 Proteobacteria bacterium UBA1847
CCATCAGGTCGTAGTCGTACGTAACGTCGAGGACGCTATCGAGCTGCGACGTCACCTGACCGGCGCTGTCGTATCCGAGAGACTGAGTATCGCTCGCAAAATCAATGGAAGTCGGCAGACCTCGCAAATCGAAGTTTCGACTCGCGAAACTACCGTTACCCCAGGTCCAGCCGTTGACCGGGCCAAACGGATCGTAGGTCGCGCCGGACAGTACGGTGTTTCCATCGACGCTCACAGACACGGGCAGATACGTGTTGTAACCGTACGTGACAACCTTTCCGGAGGGGTATGTCATTGTGGACAATCGACCGCTTGTGTCGTATCCGTAACCCGTTGTCAGTGTGACAGACCCAATCGTTTGGACCTTCTGGGTAACCGCACCGAAATTGTCGTAGGACCACGTCGTTGAACCGCTCGCATCCGTTATCTTGTTAAGGCGACCAACCGCATTCAGGCCCACATCGTATTCATAGGCAATCGTGCTGAGATCGTCGAAGGTCACCAGTGTCAGGCGGTTCAATTCATCGTAGTCGTACGACGTCAACTTGCCTCGCGCATCCAGTTGGGTCTTCCGATTGCCGGCATCATCATAGGTGTAAATGATTGTACCGCGGTCCGGACTGATTTCCTTGGTGAGGTTGTCGAGATCGTCGTACTCGTACGTCGTTGTCGCACCGTTTGCGGCGATCACTGACGTGATGTTGTCGTGATCGTCATAGTTGTAGTCGATAACCCCTGTCAGCGCATCGATGGTCTGGTCGAGTCGATTCAAAGCATCATAGCTATGCGTTGTTGATGCAAATTCGGGGTCCGTTTCGTTGGTCAGATTGCCGACGAGATCGATCGTCAAATCGGATAAGAATCCGCCGTTGGTAACCGTGTCCAATCGATTGTTCAGGTCGTACGCATAGTCCATCGCACGCTCAAGTGTGCTTCCTGAGTCATAGGTATCCTCGTCAATCAGATTGCCCATCGCGTCGTAATCGTATTCGATATAGCTGCCGAAGTTATCGGTCACAGACTCCAGGTAGTGTGCAGCTGTATAGGTATAGGTGAGCACCATGCCATCGGGTGTGCTCAGCGTTTCCAGCTGACCCACATCGTCATAGGTCATGGTGGTCGTTCTCGGCGAACCGACCGTAGGTGTCTGAACAACCGTCAGGACATTGCCACGCCAGTCATACGTGAAGATCGTTTGCAGACCGTTCGCATCCGTGACCAACGTTGGGCGCCCTGCCGCGTCGTAGCTGTTGTAGGTCGTGACCTGGCTCAAAGCATTCGTGATCGTGTTGATCTGGCCGCATTCATTTCCGGTCGTGCATGTGTAGTACGTAATCGTAGTGACATCGGTCACATCGGTCCGTGGACCATCAATCGTCAGCGGCTGTCCGTCGGCGTTGTAGGTCATTGTCCAGGCTCGAGACAATGCGCCCGACGATACCGTCATGGTCAGGACGTTGCCGTCCGTATCGTGCGTTAAGTCCGTTGTGTTTTTAGGCGCAACAATCTGCGTTGGGATGCGGTATGTCGGGTGCCAGGTTGTTGTTGTCGTGCGCTCTTCACTCGACCCTTTGGCCTCGATTAGAGTCTCAGTCAAACCAACAGAATTTCGGACGGTTTGGGTCGTATTGCCTTCCCAATCGATGATCTCGTCGAGGAATCCATTGGCGTCATAAGTACGATCAGCGATATTGCCTCCGGGACAAGTGCTGCATACATCCCCTGTCAACATTGCCAGCTTTCGCTGGCCTTGTTGTACAGAGTAGGTGTAAGTTCGTGACGCGCCATTGGCCGTTGTTAATGTCGTCGAACCATCAACGTTATACACAAGGTCCACCAGTTCCTTCGCGCCGGCATGTTCGGACGAAATCGCTTTTCCATCAGCGTTGTAGGACCACGACGCGTATCGATCAAGCTTCTCGTCCGTTATGCCGGTTAAAAAATCAATAAACGTTGCATCTTCGTAATGATACTGGCGGATGGATGCATCGGGATTCGTTACAAATTCCAGGTTACCGTTCAAGTCGTAAGAGTACTGAAACGTTCCAGACGGCGTCGTTACCGAATCGAGGGTTTCGCTAACATACGAAAAGGTAATAGTTTTGCCGAAATGCCCAGTCACACGGTCCAGGGTGTTGCCGTTGTCATCGCCACCCTGCGCAGAACTTAGATTGTAATCTAGCGTTTCGATTTGACCGTTACGATACTTGATCGATACTAGCTGGCCGGAGTCGTTGTAAGTTTCTATCGTGTCATTTTCATCAGTAAATTCCCAGTTGCTACCAACTTTTTCGAGCTTCAGTTGGGGCGCAAAGCGACTAACCCAAACGCCGTTCTCGACCTCAAACCGATAATTCGCACCATTCGGACGAGTAATCGTGCGAATTTGAAAGCCAATAACTATCGGTGCTCCACCAGAATTATTCGTAATTCGGAATTCGGCGACGATCTCGCCGGCCAAAGAAAGGCTGCAAGTGTTGTCGCCGACGTAGGACGCCGTTGCGCCGGACAAATCACCGCCATAGGCAGTTGCCTTAATATCCTCCCACCCTTGCGTACACGCATCTGAAGCGGTTGGATATGTCGCTGATTCGGTTGACGATTGTGCGAGAAACTTTATAGGTCCTCGGTCCGGTTGTTCATTCATGACTCGTGAATAGTGATGTCTCCAACCCGAAGCCATGTTCTCAGCCGTCTTGAACGTTCCGGAGCTATTGAAATGCCGCACGAACTTCGGTCCATCAGCACCTGAGTAATCCACTTCGGCCTGGTATTTGTTCCCCGTTGCCGGGCTGCAAGGATTGGTCTCGTCAAGATCCGAATCAGGGCAGCGGTCCTCTGGCACCACGAGCGCAAATTGGTTGCCGCAATCCGGTACATCTGGAGATTGATCGCATTCAGGCGGGACGGTCAACGTGCGGTAGGTTATCTGGCCAGCGCCATTCCATGTTTGCCCACCATCCCAGGAACATAAAACGTGAACACGCATATACCAAGTGCCCCCGCCTCCAAATGGTCCGTATGTCGCCGCCGGATCGGGGTTCGGTCTTGCCATACCGCTCGGGCAGTTGGGCGTCTCCGCTACTATATAGGTCGTAGCAGACGATCCGCAGCTCTCAAGATCTGTACACGTCTGCGCCGGAGGCGCGTGGTAGCCGACGTATGCAGCGACGGCGTCGTTAGGGATGAAAGACCAAAGAAGAGCGACACACATGCAAATAAACCGGGCGCGGATCGCGACGCGTGTGTCGGTCGCGTTCGAATATTCCTCGGCGCACGACAACGCAACTTGAATAAGTCCTGTCATTATCACTCTCCAAACAGATTCAATTTGAACGACTGAGCGCCAAATAATTGGCGCAACCGCTTGCAAGTGTCAACCTGCCGAATCAAGTCGATTTGAGGGAGAATTTGCGCCGAATAAAAGACATGAATGCGACAACATACAAAACCAAAATCCACAAGTTGTTGATGTATCGAAACTCATGTGGCATGAAACTATTTCACCTCGGTAATGCGATGGTGCTGTGGTATCTTTCTCGGTTGCCTGACGGAATTGGACTATCCAACAAAGCATACAAATTTGCGGCGAATTTGGTCGAATATTGATCACATACGGTCGATAAATATCAGTTGGTTCGTTGCGACCAAATAGGGTTTGCGCAAAAATATGGTTCCATCTTGGACAAGATTATTGTGGATGTTTTGTTTCGCCTGTGGCGATTTGCCTCGGCGAGATGCGAAAAGTCGACTTCGAGATCGGTTTTATTTCAATGAACCGTCGAAGTTCGGGCCGCCAGCCGAGATCATCTACAATAAAGCGGTCTGTCTCTCTTAGCCCAGACTATTACACCCCTTCGTTGGCTCGAAACCGGCAGCAGATACGGTTCCTAACTGCCTCGCCTTGCTAGACCCCAAGCGTGCCCAATGTGGCGGTTGCGGGAAATCTGCGTTTCTGACCATAGATCCGATTGGCACATACCGCTACCTAAGTCGCATTCCTCGGAATGTGCGAGAGCTTCCAGTAGCTTGCACACCGCACTCAGTCTTTGCATATGCGCATTTCAAATGACGTCTATTTTCCGGTTCTTGGGAATAAACAGTGAATGCGGATCTAGGTTCGAGACGTCGAGGAAAAGGGCCGTCAGGTGACATTACTGGAATAACTGTCATACACCCTCGCCGGTCCGTTCCGCGGTACAGTACTCCAACATCAGAAACGGTGACCGGAATGCTGCTCAGATTAATCACTTCGACACAGAATGTCAGACGCTCGTCCGCGCCCCCGACTGGTATCGCCTGCTTCGGTATGACTTTCAGCTTAACTCTGTCTTTGTCTATGCTGCGCCATGTATTCAAAACACCGAGCACGGCACCTAATACGGCTAGCGAAAACGTGATTAGTTGTATCCAATTAACGCTATTTTCGGACACATCTACTCCACGGTTGCTCTGGCCCACTGGCATAGAAGGTACTTAAATACATCTCATCGAACCTCTTCGGATAGGATTCCGAACAAGCCTGCTGGGTCGAACCCAGCGACCTTGAGAACTATCAACGCCAACGCAACGACAAATAGAATATGAGGAAAAATTTGGTTCGCAAAATACTCATGTCGAATTACGCGCCACCAATAGAATGGTATTCCGATGCCGTAGTGCATCCACCATGGTATGGCGACCAGTATCGGTTTGCCATCCATCATTTGGTAGGAATTCACGCTGTACAAAGACCCCGATTCCTCTGATACGTCCGCAACCGATATTTGTTCGACCTTGGCAATTAGTCGTTTATCGCCGTCGACAAAGATCTGTTCGATTGACATTTCGCCACCCGTAAGGTATCCCGCCTCGTCTGCACTTTTCAGCACCGTATCTGTGTCAATATTTTTCAGCAAATGTCGCTGAAACCATTTGGTTTGACGTAGAGCCTGAAGAAAATCCTTGCGAAATTCGAGGCGTGACCTCGCATCCAGCCAAACAACTAGGTATCGCCACCAGAACCACAACAACGCAATCGAGGCTGCCCAAGCAAATACCTGTGGGAACCTAGCAGGAGCGCGCAGCCCGAGTACAGCAAGGTTGTTCAAGTCCGCTCCGGCAATCATATATACGATAACCGCGCTCGATAAAACGAATAGATTTCTGGCCCTTGATTCAACCTTATCCGCGGGAGTAGGTCGCGAACTTCCACTTGATACACTCACGATGCGTCCTTTTTCCTATTCGCTCCCAAACAATATCAAATGCCGTCGATGTAGTCCGCCGCGATTACCGATTGGCGTTCCTGAGACTCCCGGAATGATAGAGCATCCTCGCTACCGACTTCTGGTACAGATTGTCTGGCACGTCACCGAGTTATTCTATGCGTAATTAGAACCAAGTGGCTACTGCCCTGCGGGAGATTCGCGGGGCAGAATCTGCCCCGCAAAACATTTCACGCCAACCCTCTTAATTAATTATCCGACTTCGTCCCGGAATGCCTTGGCCTGTTCATCGCCAATTCCAAGTAACATGCAAGTGACATCGTTTAGTTCCCTAGCTTTCTCTTTGTCTTCAAGCTCAAGATACCAATTGGGATTACTGGTAAGTTCGATTATTTGCGCTATTTCGCTACAGCCATCAGGAAGATAATCTTCGATTTCGCCTTTCTCCAGTACATATGTCCGCACTTCTCTCAATGCCTTTATGTCTGCAATAAGATGCGCTTGCTCGTCGGCGCTCATTTCAGCATTAAGGCTTGCACCGCGCGTACGTAAATAGTCCCAAAAGAGTCGCAGGTCGCCTAGGCTCTTATTCTTGATCGCTGCCTCTAGGGCCTTACATAGCGTATTTCCATCCTTCCCCTTCTTGTTCCTGAGTATTTTCCAAGTTTTTCCACCATCCGTGACAAATAGACCTTTAGTTTTCTCGTCTCCGACTTCGCGAAGGTAGTCTCGGTCTCCAACAATGGCGGCTGGCATATTCACACCCTCGCAGAGTTCCTTATAGCCGGCGAAGTTTTGCTTCCCATTTACCTCTACAACTTCGATAGTGCGATTGATAGCAGCCTTTGTGCTGTATGACTGAATCAACGAAGTCAAAACCAACCGATCAGAGATACCCTCAACCAGAACCACCTCATCGGCGAAAAAGAGCCGTTCATTATTGTGGCTATTGACGATCCGAACTAGGTGCTGCTTATTCGGAAGTTGCGCGGCGGCCAGAGACGCCTTATTGCTCACGCGGTCGCGCTCAAATATCCGAGTGACGCTACCGATCGTTCTTGGCGTCACGAATTGTGGCGAGTGCGTAGCTAGAATAAATTGATTCTCTTTTGAATCACTTAAATCGTAGAATAATTCGAGAAATATCCGTTGCCATCTTGGATGCAGATGCAGTTCCGGCTCATCAATAATAATCACCCCATGTTCGACATTTAGCGCAAACGCCGCGAACAAGAAATGGAATATCTCTCGCTCTCCGGAGCTAAATTTTTCCGGTGACAGCACAAGATTGTTCTTGTAAAATTCCATATTGAAGCTCATTTTTTCCTTATCTGCCGGAACCAACTTCCAATCGTAGCCTAGCTTTCTCAGGTAATCCTTTACGAGAATCACGTCCGGTTCCAAGTCAAAAATCTCATCCGCGATTAACGTCTTGACTTCCCCAGCCTTCAAAATCGCTCGCCACATCAGACGTCCGAAATGTCTTGTCGCGAAGGCAATGAGATTTGTCTCACCGCCAGTAGCCGCGCTATAGATCGATTGATACTGGCTGTAGTACTGGTCGCTCGTAAATTCATTGGTTCCAGCAGAGAAATTGCTGCCTGACGCTCTTGTGGATGAGAAGAAGAAGATTGGAGAACGAAGATCCATGCCATCAATCTCGTCAGCAAGCCTTGCTATCTTGAAGAAATTTTGGAGATAGCTAAGGTAGTTTTGCTGTGGTTCACTGTCACACGAAACTGCTTGGCAGTTTAGAAAAGCGTACTTGAACGTTTTGGCCGCGCTGATCGCCTCAATCTGTTCCGTACTCAGAGCATTTATAGTTTTGTCTCGCCATGGGCCGGCCCGATTCTTAAGCTCCTGTATATTATCTGCGATTAGCTTCATATTTCTGATGTCGCTTTCTTCCACTCTCATTACGACACCGATCTCTTGGTCGCTGTTGTCCCCAATATACTTATCGAGGATCGTTGCAATCTGCGTGACCTCCCAATTGTCTGCCATTGTGATTGAAGATCTTTCCGTATTCGGCCGCTGGAAAGACCATTGAGGTAGAAAAAACTTTGTGAGCAGCACGGTGAGAATTCGTTGAGCATTGCTCTTACCGCCGCCGTTCGGGCCGATCAAGATATTCAGTCGGGAGTCGAGTTCAAAGCTCGTCAAGTCCTTATAGCTCATGACGTTCTTGACACTAAAGGAATCAATTTTCATGGAACAGCACCCTTCAAAGGACTTCAACTAGGATTGTATGTACATTTGACCTCAAGCCATACTGCATCACAGAATGGAAATTGCGAATGAATATTGCCAGATCGTTGGGTGCGAGTCGGCTCGATTCCCGCAGAACTCACGCGACACATTCGTAGGATGTTGTTACGCCTAATTTCGCCAACAACTGAATACTGCACTGCTTTGATCGCCAATCTTCTGCTGAAGATCTCCTGGCAACTATCCAGATCGCTATCCGCACGGAATCTCGTAATTCGCTGATGCCAGCGTGATTTCTTCGTGGCACGCAGTCAAGCCTGAGTAATTGGCGCATGCGTGCCGTTGCCGCATCCAATTTATCGTGTCAAGAGAAAAACGGGGCCAAATTTTTGCCCCGGTTTCCGCTTGTCATTTGGTAAAGAGCGTCGTAGCGTAACGGAATCAACACCGTCGTCGTTGCGGAATTTCAACGACACCCGCTCTGATCTATTGGAGCACCCAACGCTAACAGGGATCACAGGTCTAGCGCCGCGGTGAAAACCGTTGATCTCACCTTCTCCTACCAGCTGTCTGTATCACTATTGATCGGCAGCCCTTGCACCAACCCTCTGGCCATTGCGCCAGTTCCTGGTGCAACCCTTAGGCAGTGCAACCGCCGTGTAGCCGTCGTTGCCACCGTCATGCTGGATGCATGACGCAGCAACCATACGGACCGACCTATTGTTGCAATCAGCCACGCCCGTCTTTGTGAGCGCCCTCGCGCGGCACAGAGACGGGCGACCGTAAGCTGGCGCAATCCCGCGTCGAGCCTCAGCTTTTGGCGTTATCTGCACGCTGCAAAAGCTATTGAACACCCTGCCCGGCGGCCAGTCGACGGACTGACTGGCGCAGCCCCACCCCTTCCGCGGCCGTTTGTCGGTCGTCATCGGGTGTCGTGGTTCGGTGATTGACTCCAGTGGCGTACACCGCCACCCCTCGGCCTCGCAATGAGGACCCACACGCTGTGACCGCCAGCCAAACCGCGGTTCATCACTCAACAGCAACAGGAATCCGAAGGAGTACAGGACGATGAACAAAACACCAGGACGCCGTAATTTTGGCTACGGCAAACAGATGGATTGGGCCGGTAAGCAGGCTCTGCGAGAACGCTACGGCAATGGGCGGTACGGCACCGTCGCCGGACACACCGAGCGCTGGCGACAATTTGTCGCGTGGTGTCGAAGCGAGCGCGGCATGCGTGACGCGCGAAAGGTCGATCGCAGTACGGTGAACGCGTACGGAACATATTTGGCGGACAAAGTGACCGAGAAGACCATGTCCGTGTCGTACGCACAAAACCTGCTTTCAAGTGTCAACGTGGTGCTGGAATCACTGCGTGGCGACCGACGCATTCGGGTTGCGCCAGCGGCCCTCGTTGGAAAACGGAATCACGTACGAGTCGAACCACCGGCCGGTCTCGACCGACAGGCTGTGCGCCAGTGTGCGGATCAGCTTCGACAGAATGGCCACGAGCGCATTGCGTCAGTGGTCGAACTCGCTCGTGCGCTGGGCCTTCGTCTTCGCGAGGCGTCCATGCTCGATGTCAGGGCGGCGTTGCGTCAGGCAACAAAGCATGGTGCCGTCAATATCACCGCCGGCACCAAGGGTGGCCGAGGTCATCGCGTGGATCGCTGGGTGCCTGTCTCAAAAATTGGCATGGGTTGCTTAGTACGAGCCACAAAAGCACAAGGCACCGGCCGAAATCTAATCCCTACCGATCTCACGTGGAAGCAGTGGAACACCCGCGTGCACCATGTCTGGGCGGCGATTCGGGACGACCACAACTTGAAGAAGCTGCACGATCTTCGCGCCGCTTACGCCTGCGGGCGATACCGCACGCTCACCGGATCCGTTGCGCCGGTGATTGCCGGTCGAAGGATCGCGGGTCGCGATGCTGATCGAGCCGCACGGCAAACCATCGCC
>DDIP01000012.1:0-570 GCA_002338605.1 Proteobacteria bacterium UBA1847
AGCCGACACCAAACTGCCCGATAAGGTGTGCATCGTGTTTCTTCTCACCGGTCATCTGCTGCAGAAATTCCGCCGTGCCGGATTTCGCGATCGTACCGAGATTGTCGATCAGCTCACCCCGCGACATTCCAATGCCATTGTCGACAACGCAGAGTGTGCGCTTTTTCTTGTCGAGGATGATTTCTATACCGAGTTCGGCATCGTCGTCCTGCAACTCGGGGTTTGCCAGTGCTTCGAAGCGAAGTTTGTCCGCAGCGTCCGAAGCATTGGAAATCAGCTCACGAAGAAATATTTCTTTGTTGCTGTACAGGGAATGGATCATCAGCTGTAAAAGCTGGCGTACTTCGGTTTGAAAACCGAGGGTCTCGCGCTTGTCGCTCACGCATTCGTCTCCCGACGTTGGATGGGACAGACACGATATAGCCTTGGTTGCCTTTTTCAAGGCCGAATCTGGCTTCAGCCGGGATTTTTCAGGCGTCGCGCAACCTGTGTGCGGAGGTCACCGACCGGTACAATAACGCGACGAACAGCAGGATCGAGCTTGCCACAGCCATCGGCGGATGCACGGCC
>DDIP01000012.1:667-4572 GCA_002338605.1 Proteobacteria bacterium UBA1847
GGCGGATGCACGGCCGCAAACCATACGCCGACGGCGGCCCCGGAAGCCAGCAGCAGGCAAGTGATTGTCAGAATCGCGAATCGGCGTACGCGTTCAACGATCAGGCCCGCCATTCCGTACAGGTCGTCGAGATCATCCAGATATTGCAGAAAGCATTCCACCGACTCGTCCTAGCGAACAATCGTCAGCATCGGGCCGACGGGTTCCGGATCGGCGCCATGTGTCTCCGCTTCATCCATTGATGCGGTGTTTGATTCCTTGGCGTGCGCTATCGCTCGGTGGAAGAGTTCCCAGCGTTGACGGGCGGACTCGCTTGTCAGGGCGTCGAGCGGTGACTCATTGACTGCTTGTTTCTTTGACATGCTCAATACAACGGTTTTGGTTCGTTATGGGGACTATAAGGAGCGCTGCATTTGTACTCCGTGAGGCAAGTCACAGCTTGCTTTAGAACTTTTTTGATGAGTCATTTTTCACTCGAAACCCTGACGCAGTTCCGCTTTTGTTATTACGTAAAACGCCGACACGAAGTCGGCGTTTATGAAACCTGAATTACGGTTGCGCGCGATCAGTCGTCGCTTTCCTGGTCCTTACTCCAGTTCCGTTTCACCTTGTCGGACCAGTCGCGATAGCCTTTCCAGGAGTACAACGCCGGATCAATTCCGGAGCGCTTACCACGGGTTGTCGGCGCCTTCGAAATCCAGCGTCGATACTGCTGCCAACCGTCCGCATCGTTTGCTGCGGGTACGCGGTTATCCAGCGTCGCATCTTTGGCTTGGGCGTCGCGTTCGGCATCCGTACCGAAGCTGTCAGCCCATTTGATGTTTTTACTATCCGGCATCAGATTGCTCAGTCAGTCCTTTCAATAAATGCTAAGCGTGATTCACCATAAATCACAGGAACTGGATCACAATGCCAATTCCCGATTTCGTTATGTTTATCAAATAGTTATGGTTTGGTTTTACTTAATCACGTAGCAGGGATCGTAATCCTTGCCGGAAAGCTTCATGCGTTGCTGTGCGACGAATGAAGCAAGCAGCGTGTCGAGCATGTCCATAATCCGCTGCGATCCACTGAGCTGGAATGGCCCGCGTTTTTCAATTTGCTCGGCGGTGTCATCCCTGACATTGCCCGAGACGATGCCGGAGAAGACCCGTCGCAAGTTGGCCGCCAGTGTATGAACCGGCAGATCATCGCTAATGTCCAGGGCGCTCATCGATTCATGGGTGGCGACAAACGGTGTCTGGAATTCGCGGTCGATACTCAGGCGCCAATTGAAATAATAGGCATCACCGTGCTGTTTCCTGAACTCCCGGACGCGGCGTAGGCCAGCTTTGACTTCCTGGGCTACCGCGCGCGGGTCATCGATAATAATCTTGTAACGCTGCTGCGCCTCCGGACCGAGGGTCTCACCAACAAACGTGTCAACCTGCTGAAAATACTCGGCAGCCGTCGGTGGCCCGGTCATGACCAGCGGCAATGGCTGCCTCGCATTGACCGGGTCCAGCAGAACGCCGAGCAGGTACAGAATTTCTTCGGCCGTTCCAACGCCTCCGGGGAAAACGACGATGCCGTGGCCGAGTCGGACGAAAGCTTCAAGGCGTTTTTCCATGTCCGGCATGATCACCAGCGAATTCACGATCGGGTTTGGGGATTCAGCAGCAATGATGCCTGGCTCCGTGATGCCGATGTACCGGCCACCACGAACCCGTTGTTTCGCGTGTCCGATCGTCGCACCCTTCATCGGCCCTTTCATCGCGCCCGGTCCGCATCCGGTACAAACATCGAGTTTGCGCAGTCCCATTTCGTAGCCGACCAGTTTTGTATAGTCGTATTCATCACGACTGATCGCGTGACCGCCCCAGCAAACTGCCAGGTTCACGTTGGCCGGCGTGTCGAGCAGCCCGGCGTTTCGCACAATATGAAAAATCGCGTTTGTGATGCCATCCGATGTCGCCATATTGAAACGGCCACTGTCGAGAATGTCTTGCCGCGTGTAAACGATGTCGCGGAGCACCGCCGACAGCAGTTCCCGAGTACCGCGAATCATTCGACCGTCAACGAATGCCCTGGAGGGTGCATTCCTCAATGAAACCTTGAGCCCCCGGTCCTGCTGGATGAAGCTGATGTCGAAGTCACAATACTTCTCCAGCACGGCCTTGGCGTCGTCGTGTTCGCTGCCGGAGTTGAGTACTGCCAGCATGCAGCGTCGCAGCAAGGGATAGAGTCCGCCGGCACCGCTGTTTTTCAACAGGTCCGCTTCATGCTGGGACAGGACTTCGAGGCTGCCCTCGGGCCAGATTTCTGCGTCGACGCAGGTGTCAGAATCAGCCATCTGTCAGGGACGAATTTCTATAGGCGTATTGTCGCCGGTCATCAACCAGATATCGATCATGTCCGAGTTTGATACGGCGATGCAGCCGTTGGTCCAGTCCTGGGTCCGGTAGTAGGTTTCGGAGCGCGTCGGCTCGTTGGGTTGCCCGTGAATCATGATTGAACCGCCGGGGTCGACGCCTTTCTCGCTGGCTTCCCGTCGGTCAGACTCGTCGGGATAGGACACCCGAATGGCCAGAAAATAGTCACTGTTCGGGTTACGCGTGTCCAGCAAGTACCTGCCCTCTGGCGTCTTGAAGTCGCCTTCTTTTTCTTTGTCACCGTCCGGCACAATGCCGAGCGCGATCTTGAAACTCTTGAATATCTTGCCTTTTTGAACGAGATGCAGCACGCGATCTGACTTGTCGATGACGACCTCGTCAGCCTGCGGAAAATCGCTGGCTGACGCCAGTCCACACGCCAGCAGTAAAACAAAAGTCGTTTGAATTCGAATCGTCATGAATGGACCGGTCGCTTCTACACATGGCCAAGACTAACAAACCTCGGGCCAGTGGAAAACGGCCTGCTTCACACAAGTGCGTGTCGATACGGTCTAGACATTGCGGCCGACGATCCAGCCAATTGCAAATCCGATTCCGCCGGCAAGCATGGTATAGATTGGAAGATAGCGGAATACCTGGTCAGGATACACGGCGCCGGTAAACATGTCGTTGAGATTGACGGAATAGGCATAGTGGAGGTACAGCGACAGGCCGAGTGCCGGTATGGCGTAACCAATAACGCCGAGTGGTAAGCGTTTGCCGGCACCGGTCCAGCGACCATTTCCAAGGTGAAGCGTTGTGGCGCACAACAGGATCAGGACGACAAGCGGCACCAGGTTTCGAAAAACATAAGCGCCACCTTGTTGTACGTCGGCTATCCAGAACGAGGCGGCGGCCGTGACCAGGACCACCGGCAGCAATCGCCACAAGGTGAGCTTCTGTTCGTCACGCATCAGCTGCGGTCGACATCGGCCAGCAGCGGGATCTGAACCTTTGTACCCGGTCTTACCTTGTGCAGATCGACACCGGGATTGTATTGGCGAAACAGCCATATCGGCACATCGTACTGGCGCAGCGCCAGGATCCAGATCGATTCGCCCATGCGAATTTCGTGCTCCACGACGCCGCTGATAACGTGCTCGCGGAAAAACCTGTCCTGCTGTGTCTGGTGGTAGGCGACGCGGCGCTCCTCAAAGCGCGTGGCGTCCACGGTGCCAAGATCGAGTTTGATGCGCTGACCAACCGATACCGGCGCACGAAACTCCAGGCCGTTCAGGTCACGCAGCCGCTGCGTCTTTATTTCCAGCCAGTCCCCGAAGTGCCCCAGCGTTTCGAGGGGCTGGACCTCGATCGTATTGTCATCCGCGACGCTGTAGTCACTGGGATCGGTCAGCAAGGCCGTTTGTTCGCTGCTTCGCAGTGTTGCCGCCAGACCGCCCGCTGTTGCCTCCAGGTCCACTTCGATATCGTCGACTTCCGGCTCGACAGGCGGTTCCGGCACAGGCTCCGGAGCGGCCGCGGCCACGACAGTTT
>DDIP01000341.1 GCA_002338605.1 Proteobacteria bacterium UBA1847
ACCAGCGGATGCCCGCCTTGGCGTGGGGCGGGATGGCCTGGACTATTTCAGCGCCGCAATACGCGAGTTATTCGAGGAAAGCGGCGTATTGCTCGCGGACCTGTCAAACCTGGATGAAAACCTGGTTGCCGTTCGCGACGGCCTGAACAGCGGTGCAGAAAGTTGGGCCGACGTCGTGATCCGTAACGAGCTGCAGCTGCACTGCGATCGCCTGCACTACATCAGCCACTGGATAACACCACCATTGTTTCCGAAACGATATTCGACCCGATTCTTTCTGACCGAATTGCCGAACGGGCAGGACGCCCTGCACTGCGGCGGCGAAGTGACGGATTCGTGCTGGTCAACGGCGAGCGCGATGCTCGCCGCCGGGCGGCGCGGTGAGGCAAAGCTGCATTTCCCGACCATCAAAACGCTGGAAAGCATTGACCGCCACAAGACGCTCCAGAGCCTGGTCGGCTGGGCGAAGTCCTGCGTCGAGTGGGGCATAACCAGCATGGTTCCCATGGTCATCACCAGAGATGGCAAGCGGGAGATTGTACTGCCGGGCGACAAGGACTATCCCGGTGCGAAGTCATGAACGGTTTCGGGCCCAAGATGCCGGTGTTCAGTGAGTTAGCCTCCGGGATTCGGCGCTTACTGGCGCCGAATCCATCGATGATGACCGGACCCGGGACAAACACTTATTTATTCGGCACCCGGGAAGTCGCCGTGCTCGATCCGGGTCCGCTGATCGAAAGCCATCTCGATGCCATTGTCGAAACCGGTAGTGACATGATTCGGTGGATACTGGTGACTCACACGCATCCCGACCACTCACCGGCTGCCGCGGAGCTGGCGCGACGAACAGGTGCCGAACTCCTCGGCCGGCCGGCACCCGAGGGGCCTCACCAGGATGCGACTTTCGTGCCGGATCGTATCCTCATCGATGGCGAACGCCTGGCAATCGACGGTGCCGATATTGAAGTCATTCAAACGCCGGGTCACGCATCGAATCACATTTGCTATCGCCACGTGGAACGCAACTGGATTTTTACCGGGGACCATGTCGTGGATGGTTCTACCGTGGTCATCGATCCGCCGGACGGTAATATGAGCGACTACCTGAAATCACTGGCCCGGCTTAAAGCCTTCGCGCCGGTCGCGTTGGCGCCGGGTCACGGTGAGTTGATCAATGACCCGATCCGCATCATTGACTGGCTAATCGAGCACCGCTTGCAGCGTGAGGCAAAGGTTGCAATTGCCCTTAATGCGAATCCGGGACTGACGGCAATGGAGCTGGTGCCCTATGTTTATTGTGATGTTGACCGCAAGCTCTTCGCGTGGGCGGAACGCTCCTTGCTCGCGCACCTTGTTAAGCTGGAACAGGACGGCAGGGCTTCGCGGCAGGGCGATATGTGGCGAGGTGGGCAAGATTTGTGAAAAAAAGGGTCGCTCTGCTGGTTCTTGCTCTACTCGTTCTGACGGTAACTTATATTTTCCGACACGAGCCGGGCAACAGCGCAGCAATCCGATCGGTGGAATCTGGCGCACCGTTCATCGAAGCGACAGCTGCTGAGGATTCTGTCCCCAGACCTGGAGTTGACGAGGAGTTCGTTGTTTCACCGGAGTGTCCGGATTATTCCGGACCGGATGATCCGCGCAAGACATACGGTGACGTTAAAAATGAGCTTGAAAGCGCGATCGTTTCGCTGCAGGGAAGCGGGTCGCCAATGCATTGGCTGGCCGCAAGCATCCTGCTGGCGGACACGGAGTCGGAACTCGCATTGCAAATGCTGCAAAACCTGGCGAGGACTGAGGCGACTTCAAGTGTAGCCACCTGGCGAATGCTGATCCTCTGCGATCAGAGGAGAATTGCTGCTTGCAATTCGCCGAGTATTGAAGAGCTCGCAATTAAAGCGGACGCCGACAACGGCATGATGTGGGCCCAAGTTGCAGGCCGGCGCTTCGCGGTCGGGCGTGACGAGGAGGCGATTGAGGCCATGCGCCGCGCGATTGCCGCGCGGCGATTCGATACGTATTTTGCCGAGCAGATGCAGGCGCTGGAACGCGGTTTCGCTGCTGTGACGGGCTGGACTTACCCGGAACGCATCATCTACGGGAGTGACTCGATTGCATCGAATCCCTCGAACCTGGTTGCTATTCATGAGTATTGCCGACGCACCAACTCGACTGAAGGGATCGAGCTATGCGACGAGTTGGGGGAGCGCATTTATGTGGAGGGCGGCGAGACATCGGCCCGGCTAATTGGCATCGAAATGCGCCAGGCTGTTCTCGAAAGCCGCGCTGATGACAACCAACTGGCTGCCCTTGATCAGGACTATCTTGATCTAAAGGCGCTGCAGTCGGCCCTGTTTGAGGATGTCGGAGCGCTGAACCTGTTGCTCAATGACGAGCAGGTAATGCGTGATTTTATCAGCACAATTGATGCGCATGGCGAAGTGGAGGCGGCCCTGTTGCTTCAGGAACGTACCGACAGACTTCGAGCGACGCCAGGATATGATCAATGCAATTTCGCAAGCAATCCCTACATAAATATGGACGGACCCTGAGCACATCGCGTCGTGGCTTGATTAGCGGCGCAACATCGCATAGCGTAACGCGCTCCAGAGCAGGGACCAGAGCATGACATTCGTAGTTACCGAAGCTTGTATTAAATGTAAGTTGACCGATTGCGTCGAAGTTTGCCCAGTGGACTGCTTTCACGAAGGGCCGAATTTTCTTGTGATCGATCCGGACGAATGCATCGACTGTACTCTGTGCGAGCCGGAGTGTCCGGTTGAGGCAATTTACTCGGAAGATGAGCTGCCGCCAGGCCAGGAGAAGTTTCTGCAGATCAATGCAGACCTGTCGCAGGACTGGCCGGTCATTACCGAGATGAAAGACCCTCCTGAAGATGCCGACGACTGGCGCGACGTCAAGGATAAACTGCAGTACCTCGAACGCTAGGGCGTCTGCGCACAGTCCTGCATGAGCAGCATTCGCGCAAAACTGGTTCGTTCAATGTCCTCTGCAATTTTGCGGCGATACGATGCAGCGACGCTTGATATCGGGCGAATTCGGCGACAGACCGCGTGGCTCGGCAAGCTGCAGCTGACGGCGTTTGGTGTGACAGTCGATCGGGATGAAATCAATGCCCTGCACGCAGAGTGGCTGACGCCCAAAACCCGCAGCGACGGCAAGCTGCTGCTCTATCTTCACGGTGGTGGCTATATTGTCGGTGGCTGTGACATGCATCGTCACATGGTGAGCCACATCGCCAGGGCTGGTCAGATACAGGCGCTCGTGCCGGAGTATCGACTGGCGCCCGAGCACCGGTTTCCTGCGGCGGTGGATGATGCCGTTGGCGTATTCCACAGCGTTCTGAAAATGGGTATCAACGCTCACGATATTGTCATCGCCGGCGATTCGGCGGGCGGCGGGCTTGCCGTTGCGACTTTGCTGGCGCTTCGGGATGCAGGCGAGGCAATGCCTGGTGCGGCCGTCTTGCTATCGCCTTTTCTTGACGCAACGGGCAGCGGCGATTCAATGCGAACGCGCGCCGATGTCGATCCTTGGTTTAATGCCAATGACCTGCCTGTTATTGCCGCTCACTACTGCGAACCTCATCAGAAACGCTTTCCGCTCGTGTCGCCGGTGTTTGCCGACGTCGAGGGTTTACCGCCAATGCTCATCCAGGTTGGTGACCATGAGATCCTGCTGAGCGACTCGAAGCGATTTGCGGATCTCCTGGTTGCTGCCGGTATTGACGTGGATCTCACTGTTTGGCCGGAGATGTACCACGTATTTCAGATGTTCGTCGGCAAGATACCGGAGGCCCGGCAGGCAATTGACAGAATTGGCGACTACATTCGGTCGAGCTTCAACTAGAACGCCGATTGTTTGCGCGAGTCGTCGTACATCCGGGTCAGGAATGAACGGATCGCCGGTTCGGCCTCATCGCGCGTCATAAGTTTCTGTTTTTCAAGAACAATTGCCATGTCTTTGATGGATCGCCTGCCGTCGATCAACGACATGATAAATGAGTAAATTTGCGTCGTCATGGCCTGCTGGCGAAACGATGGACTGAGCGGTACCGGATCCTTGCCGGTGACTATCCAGTCCGGCAGTGCCTTGTGGCGTTCGGGTTTTCGGACTTCGCGTTCCTTGTAGGTCGAAAACGTAAACACGCGTTCCCGGCGACCGTGCCGGCTCGCTGGTGAGTCCATGTAGGGGATGGTCGCTTGCGAAACGTAAGGATCCGAAAAACCACCTTCGGCCACAATCGCTTTGACCTCTTCGGGACTGTAGCGTCGTGCACGCTCAGGATTTGCGAAAGCCAATGACCCGAAATTGACCCATCGACCGCCGTCTTTCAACAGGTTGTTGATACGTGCCGCTAGGATCGACAGGTCTTCACCAATAATGTCGATCAACCACGGCGTAACGATGGTGTCGAAGGTTCCATCCGGAAACGGTGGACGCAAGGCATCGCCGAATACCAGGTGGAAATTTTCACCAACGTGGTGGGGCGCCTGGAGCTTTCTTAATATCGCATCGTCTTCATAGGACAGCGGCGCGATTGGAAATTCGTAGAGTTTAAGTGTCTCACCTGACGTTACCGATCTCGCGACAAGCATCAGAAGTGGATTGAAATCCATGGCGACGGTCAAGGTGCAATCCAGTACCGTGTGAATGTCGTAGGCCAGTCGTCCGGCGCCAGCTCCAAGGACAAGTATATTGCCGAGTTCGGCATGGTCATGAAGCACGGCGCGAACCTGCTGCAGTGAGGCCTGGTTTTCTTCATCGCCCCAGGCCCAGTCACGATGAATGTTCGGATAATAAGTATTCAGACCCTGATCGCTGGGCAGTCGCGTGCGAAGCGCGAGGTAAGTTTCAAAGTTACCTTGCAGAAGCTGGACCTCGACCGGTCGCAACAGCTTTTGCAGCGTTCGCTTGTGTGATTCGACCGCCTTCTTGTAGCGTGTCACTCGACGTCGCGAAAGGTCTCTCAAATCATCGTTTTGCAGCTCCTTGTCCAGTCCGGCGATTTCATGGCTAAGCTGCTGCAATGAAAATTGCAGGCGGCCACGCCATTCACCGAGCGTCGCCATGGGCTCGGCGAAAAGCCAGGGCATGCCTTCGATAAGCGGAAAGTCAACTTTGCACGCCTTGCAATGCCAGGCGTCGTCGGATAATTCGAGCGGTGTCTTGTCGCAGCGCGGACAGGCGAGAAGTGAGGCGAGTGCAGTCATTCCAACGAATTATGCACCAATTGACAAGATAAGGTGGCAGTCACCCTAACTCACCGAAGTTAGGGTGACTGCCACCTTAATTTTAGGTTGGGTTGGAAATGACGCCGTTTACGATGGGTGTGAACGCGGTCAGGCTGTCCTGAAGTGCTGCGTTGCCCAGGCCGTGATTCGGAAACAGCGTGCCGAAGTTGCCCTGGTCGCCGTGCAGCGCCATGTAGTTCAGTATCACAGCATTCACAAGCAAGTTGACGTTGTTGGCCACCGGCGTGGCGGCTCGCATAACCGAGCCACCCGCATCCATCGCACCGATTTGCTGGTGAATCGCCTGGATGTCCGGTGTCCCGCCCATCAATGTCGGCCGTCGAGTCGGGTTGTAGACGAGGAAAAAGGATGCTGCGGTCGACGAGTTGTCACTCGACCATTCACCCTTGCCGCGACCCGCCGCCGAATTGTCGATCGCGCCGTTCGATGACAGTGAACCGTCGCTGAAGACGTACATCATGACCGGCTTGCCGAGGCGCGCCGCGTATTCGAGTACCGCACCCATGCACCGGCCCGCTCGTTCGTCCTTGACTTCGCCCTCGGCACGGGCACCGCCATGATAGTCGTAGCCACCCATTTCGATACAGCCTGCACCAGCGAAACCGTTCATCACGAGTTTCATGACGGACGCGGTCTTGCGGAATTCCTGGCCGTCGCGGTCATTGGCGTTGAATTCCGCTGAGGTGAAAATTCCGGTGCCGTCATCGGCAACAATATCCGGGTCGATTGACGGATCGATCGGCGTTGCGCCAAAGCGTTCAGCGATGTCTGCCGCCTTCAGGTAGCCACAACGGACCGCCTGCTTGATTGCCGCGTCAGTCGCGATCTGCGTATTGACCGTATTCATCTTCTGATCGCTGAGGCGATAGATGGACTCCATCACTGCCGTTGCGTCATTCTCAGAAAGAATGCCGACCAGGTCGCCGGTATCCACCAGGTTCACAACGTCACTGGGACGATCAACCTTGGTCGGACGAAGTTCGGGATCAAACAACGCGGCAGGTAACATCGAGTTACCACCGGAGTCGGTGTTCTCCGAACCGGTCAGCGTCAGGATCGAACCCTTCGCGCCAGCGCGGGCAATGCCGTACATCGGGTTGTGGGGATTGTTGCCGGTGTCATTATCCGACCGTGCCGGAATCACCGCGCCATTGATATTCGCTTCCCGCCCGGGTGACAGGCTGGCCATGATGCCGCGACGGAATGCGCTGTCGCTGTGGAAGCCAAGCCCGAGATCGAAGTTGGCATACGGCAAACCGGTTGTCGGATCGTTAAGGCCCGGAACCATGTCGCCCGGCAGGCCCATTTTCTGGTAGCCAGAGGTGCTCAGGAAATCACTTTGCCCGCCTTGTTGCCCGACGAGGACGTTCGATCCTGCGATGTTTGCGCCGCCGGCAAGATCAAAACAGATGAACGGAATCTTGCCCGCGCCATCCGTGATCTGACAGGGGTTCGCGAGCAGGCTGTCGAGGTCACCCGAAAGTGCCAACGCATTGCGAGGATTCGCGAACATGCTGAGGACGCCACCACCGACCGTATAGGCGGCCCCGGTCATGAATCCCTGCGCTACAAACTGTCGTCGCGTGACAGGACGCGGATGATCTCCGTGAAGCTGCGGCGCATCCCAGTGCCGTGCATTTCGTTTCTTAGCCATCTTCTGTATTCCCTTTTTGTCCTGTCTTACTGAACCAGCGTTGCTGCACTTCCGAGTACGGAGGCACAAACGCCCTTGGCAATAGCACGCGTGTCACTGGGACCTGCGAGCAGTCGGTCAATCAAATTATCCGGGCGATTACCGGCGGCCTGGAAGACACCCAGTTCGTCACGTACCGTCGAATACGTCGGTTGCGAGGCAAGCTGCGGGCCACCCGAAGTCTGGCCAACAGCGCGGGCGATCAACGGGTCGATGAAGTTGTCGCGATTGCCGACGCTGAACGCCGTTGCAGCCGGCTGGTCAAAATCAAACGACGTCCAGATCACGCCTTCAGCGTCCGGGTTGGGGTTTGCATTGCTGCCGATCGCCGCATCACAGTACTGAATCGCGAGTTGCGCGATTGCAACCTGGTGGGACGACAGGAAGGTGCTGACATCCGCTACCGCAGGCAGCGATTGCCGCAATTCCTGGAACGTCTCATCGACCGGGAACGAGCCGTCCGGGTACTGGATCAACGGATCCACTTCCAGAATCGACGCGTACGTTGCCGCGATTTCGTCAAAGGTGCGAACACCGATGTGTGCCGCCGGCGGCAGGTCGGACGGCGTGATCGTCAGCATCGGCGGGTCCTGACGGTTGTAAGTGACACCGTCAATGTCGTCGAAGGTCAGGAAGAACTGGTCGTCCTGCGGCCCCTTCTCAAGCGGAATGACCGCACCTAGATCGGAAAGCGGTTGGCCGAGCTCCTGGAACAGCGACGCGCTCAGTGTCTGATCCATGTTCGCATACGACTGAGAAATCGGTACTTCCTGTCCGTTCATCGCGATATGCAGGCCCTTCATCGAAATACCTTCCGGCGTTGAGCCGTCCAGTGTGATGAAGTGCGGCTTGTCGAACAGGTAAGCGTAGCTGTCAAACTGTTGCGCTTCGAACAATACGAACGACGTATCAGCCGGCGCACCGATGCGCGCGGAAATATCGAACATCATGTAGAAACGTTCACCCACGCCTGCGTCAAAGTTCTGCGTGATCTGTTCCTGTGTCAGCGCACGACGGTGAATAGCAGCCAGGCGGAAGGTACCTTCCCAGGTACCATCGCCCGATGCCTCGTTACCGAGTACGACTGCGAATGTATCCTGCCAGTCGACGAACGTTCC
>DDIP01000333.1 GCA_002338605.1 Proteobacteria bacterium UBA1847
CGATTAACAAAGCCTCGATGCTGGAACTTGCTAGCGGCGAGTTCGTCCAGCGCGGGGACAACTTGGCGTTCGTCGGTCAATCGGGATTAGGAAAACCCCAACCATCGCAATACCCCTTTAGTTACCGAGGTATGCGCGGGTGAAATTGAAGTGGTGGATCCCACTCATCCACTGTTTGGCAAGCGATTTCAGCTCTCGGGACTCGCCACGCTGCCGGGAAACGTACGGTATTGCCACGTCGATCTAGGCACTGGTCAGTATGGATACGTGGCAATTGCTAGCACAAGCAGGGCAACTGGTCTTCGACCGGTAGGAACGATCTTGACGTCCGAAGCGATAACCGACCTCCTGACGCTGTACCGAACAGTGTCTCGCAAAAAGAGGTCGAAGCATGAAGGTCAGCGCCGTTGAACAAGTATGGCAAGATCTGCCGTCGGACGAGCAAGAGGCTGTCGTCACTGAAATCTGTAACATTCTCAGGGAGGAGTTCGAACATGCATGGCTCGATAAAAATTCAAGCCTCACACCTGAATCGTCGGGGGATCATTTACATCCGGCAATCCGATCCGAAGCAAGTCCGAGAGCATCGGGAGAGTGCGCTGAATCAGCGTGCACTGCGCGAACGATTGCTTGAACTGGGATGGAAAGCGAGCCAAGTTGTGATCGTCGATGGCGACCAAGGCATCTCGGCAAAGCAGTCAGCCGGACGTGAAAACTTTCAGAAGCTAGTCGCGGAGGTCGGGCTGGGAAAAATTGGAATCATCGTGGGGTATGAAGTATCGAGGCTAGCGCGCAATTGTGTAGATTGGCATCGTCTGTTGGAGCTGTGCGCGCTTTCAGATACTCTTATCGGCGACAGCGATGGAGTATACAGCGTACGAGATTTTAACGATCGGTTACTGCTTGGACTGAAGGGAACAATGAGCGAAGCGGAATTGCACAGCCTGCGATTACGATTAGACGCCGGACGTTTGTCGAAGGCCAAGCGTGGTGAATTAGTTCATCACCTACCGACAGGCTATGTTAGAACGGATGCTGGCGAAGTGACATTCGATCCAGACCAAAGTGTCAAGTCGCGTATCGAACTTGTATTCTCTAAATTCGATGAGCGTGGTAGTGGGCATCAGGTGCTTCGCTACTTCGTAGATCAGAAACTGAAACTACCTCGCAAGCAAACTTCAGGACTGTACGCGGGCGAGGTTCTTTGGAAGGCCCCCACACTCTCAGCGATTCATTCGATATTGAAGAACCCCGCATACGCTGGCGCGTTCGCCTACGGTCGCCGACAAACGTCGCCAGCGCGACAGATTCCTGGCCGCCCTGCGTCAGGAAGACTTCGTAGCGAACGCAAGAGTTGGTTGGCTCTTGTCAAAGATGTTTATCCTGCGTACATCACCTGGTCACAATGGGAGAGAATCCAAGAGAAAATGCGAGAAAACCAGCGCACCATGCAAGCTCGCCTTACTCGTAAACAAGCTGCTCGCCAAGGGAATGCGATGTTAGCCGGTCTAGTCCGCTGCGGCAAATGTGGACATGCCATGCGCGTGTCTTACAAAGACAACCGCTTTCAGTATGTGTGCTGCAAGTCGGTCAATGAATTGGGAACACGCTCCTGTCAATTCCTGTCAGGTGCGCGAATCGATGACTCAGTTGTAACCGCCTTCTTTACGGCTATTGCCCCAACACATATAGATGCACTCGGGGCAAGCATGCGACAACAAGCTGTAGAGCGCGAGCAACAACTCAAACTCCTTCGGCAAGAGGTCGAACGTTTGAATTACGTTGCGCATCGCGCTGAACGACAATACGACAAAGTTGATCCCGAGAACCGCTTGATCGCCGCAACCCTTGAACGTAAGTGGGAACAAGCCATGGAAGAACTCGAGGCAGCCAGGAACACTCTCGCAGACTTTGACCTCGCTCCAACGCCAAAGCTTAAGATCTCGGCGGACGATCGAAAGTTGTTCTCCAATGTAGGTCAAGAGTTACCGAAAATTTGGCCTAAGCTTTCTCTTGCCGCGCGCAAAGCGATGTTGCGCACATTGATAACGGGAGTGAATCTTGAACGCGCCGATGATGGCCGCGCGCGCATCCGCGTCGTGTGGCGCGGCGGTTCAGTAAGCGAGATCATCAGACAAGTTCCCATTCATTCGCGACGCTATACTACGCTCGAAAAACAAACTGTCGAGCGCGTTAAACAACTCACCGACGAAGGCCTAACATGTGACTCGATCATTGCGCAGCTAAACGCTGAAGAACGCAAACCTTGCCGTGGCGGAAAGTTCACTCGAGCAATTCTTACAAAGCTCAAGGCCAGATACGGAATCGTCTCAAAGCTCGAGCAAGTCCGACGAGGTCTTCGTCCCAAGACGACCTACTCCGCTGAAGAAATGGCTGCTCAGATTTCCGTCGATCGCGCCTGGATTTACCGCAAGATTCGTCTCGGTTCGATCCGAATAGAAAAAGACCCAATCCACGGTTGCTACCTATTTCCGCGAACCAAACTTGCAATCCAAAAGTTACGACAACTTAAACGAGGAACCCGCGCGCATGTCACGTTCCCATAGCCGTATCACGAATGTTGAGATAAGTCTCACCTAATCCAAGGTA
>DDIP01000175.1:0-1065 GCA_002338605.1 Proteobacteria bacterium UBA1847
TGGCGGCCGAGATTGGCAAGCGCCTGGTCGATATCGGCGAACTGGTGCCGGCAGGGTATCCGGTTTTCTCCCTGGTTGATGTCGATCGAATGTGGGTCGCACTGAATTTGCGTGAGAACCAGTTCGGCGGTATCCGGCCCGGGCAGCAGTTGCTCGGTGACATTCCCGCCCTTGGCCTGGAGGCCGTGAGTTTCGAGGTGTATTTCATCAGCCCGGCGGGTGATTTCGCGACCTGGCGATCCACCCGCCAGTCCAGCGGCTATGACGTGAAGAGCTTCGAGATCCGGGTACGACCGTTGCAGCAGGTTGACGGCTTTCGGCCAGGCATGAGCGTCCTGTTTGCATGGCCGCCGGCGGACTAGGCGGCACAACAGGCAGGGCGACGTCGATGCAGGCGCTGCTGGCGTCTGCACGGCGCGAATGCCGGTTTCTGCGCGACAGTCCCTGGGACCTGGCGCTGGCAACGTGGATTCCGTGTCTGCTGATGATTGTCCTTGCGTGGATGTTCAGCAGCGGCGTCCCACGTGAACTGCCCGTCGCGGTGGTCGACCTCGACCACAGCACCATCAGTCGCGATCTCGTGCGTCATCTGCAGGCATCGCCCGGGCTGATCGTGGCCGAGCAGCCCGCATCACTGCAGCAGGCGTTTTCGCTGGCGCGTGCGCTTGACGTGTATGCAGTGGTACACATTCCTGCCGGGACCCGTCGGGAAATCCAGCGCAGTGGCAGCGCCACTGTATTCAGTTATTTCAATGCCAGCTACCAGGTGGCGGGACAGGCAGCCGCGCGTGATATTGGCAGCGCCCTGCAGGCCGCATCGGTGCGACTTGCGGTGTCTGAAACTGCGCTCAGTCGCGGCCCCGCGAGTGTCCGTGCTGCGCCAATCGCAGTGCAGTCGAGTGTCCTGTTCAATTCGGCCAGCAGTTATGAGCACTTCTTGCTCGGCTTGTTGTTGCCGTCCGTGCTGCACCTTGCCCTATGCGTGGCGATGGTCGGGGCGTTTGGCCGGGAATTACGCGACGCTACAATCCGGGACTGGTTGCACGAGTGTCATAAGCGGCTGCT
>DDIP01000175.1:1162-5678 GCA_002338605.1 Proteobacteria bacterium UBA1847
GGAGCGGCTGCTGCCGGCAGTGCTGGGCAAGACGGCACCGTACTTTCTATTGTTCACATAGTATGGTGGCGCGAGCCTGGTGTGGCTGGCAGCCATCCGCGGCGGTGGTGTGGCGGGCGGCATGGCCTGGCTGATGCTGGGGCAGGCGCTGATGTACCTGGCCTATGCTGCGATCGCGTTGTTGTTCGTTGCCGTCACGCGCAACATGGCCTCGGCGCTGTCGATGGCCGGCTTGTATGCGGGCACGTCGCTTGCGTTCTCGGGGGCAACATTTCCATTGCAGGGTGCACCGTGGTTCTCTCGCCTGTGGAGTGAGCTGCTGCCGTTCACCGCCTACCTCAAGCTGCAGGCGCAACAACTCGACATAGGCTCCCCATTGTCGGTGTCAGCGTGGCCGCTGGCGATCTTATCGCTGTTTACGCTGATCGCAGGCACCGTTGGAATTGTCCTGATGGCCCGTGCAACGCGTGACCCCGTGGCCTGGGGGCGACAATGAACCGATTCTGGCTTGCATTTGGCGAGACTTTTCGCACGATCGTCAGTGATCGTGTTGCGTTGCTGACGCTGGTCGGCGCGGTCGTGCTGTATTCGTTCTTTTACCCTGCCGCGTACAGTCACCAGGTGGCCTCGCAGCTACCACTGGTGGTGGTCGATCAGGATCGCAGTCCGATGAGCCGTAGTTTGCTGCAGAAGCTCGATGCGGTGCGTGCGGTACGTTTGGCCGATGTGGTCGGGTCAATGGACGAAGCGCGCGGAGTGCTGGAGCGCGGCGGTGCCGAAGCGGTGCTGCTGGTACCGGCGGATTTTCAGCGGAATATTTTGCGAGGCGGGCAAGGCCAGCTGGTTTTGTTTGGCAATGGCACACTGTTGGGTCGTGCGAGTATGGCAATGCAGGGCGCGGCATTGGCCATTACGGCATTCGGTCAGGAAGTGGCAGTCAACCAGGCTCAGTTCGTCGGTCTCCCTGCGCCGGCGCCGCTCAGAGTGGTCGAGCGACCCTTGTTCAATACAACCGAAGGCTATGGCAGCAGCATCGTGCCCGGCGTGTCGGCATTGATCGTGCAGCAGACCTTGCTGATCGGCGTGGTTGTGCTGGCGGCCACCCGACGGGAACGGCAGGGGAGGCTTGGATTTTCACGGCCGGGCCTGGCTGGCATCGCTGCCGCATTCGCGACGGTCGGTATGCTGAGCCTGCTGTATTTCAGTGGCTTCGTTTTCTGGTTCCAGGACTATCCGCGCGCCGGGAATCTCGCCGGATTGTTGCTGGCCGGTGTGTTGTTCATCGCCTCGGTCGTCGGTTTTGCGCTGTTCTTCGGCAGTTTCTTTCGCACTCGTGAGCGGGCCTTCCAGCTCATTACCGTCGCATCGTTGCCGATGTTTTTCTTGTCCAACCTGTCGTGGCCGGTAGAGGCCACGCCAGGCTTGCTGGTGCATTTTGCACAGCTGTTGCCCAGCACGCCCGGGATCAACGTCATGGTCAAACTCAACCAGATGGGTGCGCGGCTGCCAGAGGTGTCGGCGGAACTGGCCAACCTGGCCATATTGACGCTGCTTTACGGCGCGCTCGCGGTGTGGCGCTATCGACCGGATCGGAGCGCGTGATCGTCTGCCACGCGGTCAGGCGATGTCGCGGTTTCCCGATGGGTGGCTGTCGGTTTGTACGTGAACTTCGCACCCGAAATCGAAAACTCGGCCATGAGCCCGAACCGCGTCATGGTGATTACCGCGACACCATCGTTATAGCCCGGCGTACCGGCAACGCCGACCGGCCCGATCGCGAGTCCCGCCTGCCCCATTAAATGCACTTTGCCGGCTTGAAAAAGTTCGAGCGCACTTTTGTCTTTGAAAAACAGGATCATTGTGAAATTTCGCGCACCGGCCTGCACGCCGGAGCTAAACTGCCGATACGAACTCTTTCCAATCGTCTTTTCTCCTTCGATTACGACACCCTTGCCGAGTGCGCCACCGAAGCCAAAACCGATTCGAGTGACAGACGGGTAAATTGCAAACGCGTAAGCCTGGTCAAGATAGCTTTGAGTCTGCGGCATGCGATCGTGCAGCTTTTCGATTGCTATTGCAGCCTTCGCTTCCGTCTTGTCGCCTTCGCGTGCTTCCCAGTTGCTAAGCGCCGGTGAACCTGTCGCCAGCAATGCAATGAGCGAGACCAGGCGAACCAAGGTCATCGGCTGCACTCCACGTGTGCCGAAATCCAGTCCGAGCCTCCAGCGACATCGCCCAGAAAATCAGATGTGCCGAAGATCCCCGATCGATGCACCAGGGTCAGGCCTGCATAGCAACGCTGCAACCAGTTCGCTTTCGAAACTCGATGCAACGGAAAATCAAGTGTCATCTCGAGATAATTAAGGAAGTGCGATGTATTACCTCCTTTCGAAGCCTGCTTTTGTCGTTCGACAATCGGCACTTTTTTTGCATAGGACATGCCGAAGCCAAAACCCCATCGGAATACTTCCTCATCGCTCCAGGGGGAATACCCCGTTCCCCTGGCCATTATGTAAGCCGCATAGCTCGAGAACGATCCATTGCCTGCGTCTTCTTCATAATGTTGAAACACTGCGATACGTCCAAGAAAATCAAATCGATCGCCATCGGCCAATAGTTTGCTGAACGTCAGGCCACCGATGTTCGTTTCAGCAACTTTGCTCTTACGAAAGTCGCCCTGGTCGATTTCGCTGACAATATTGCCATCGGCCTGGTAGCCGTAGTTTACGCGCCACGACCACTCACCTACGCGGTCATCATCCATAATGTAATCGGGTCGCCGCGCGTTGCCGAACATGTAGGTCCCACCAGCGAATGCAGTCGAGAATGAGCCTTCCTCGACCAATGGGCTATTAACAACGCCGGAATCCGCTCCGCCGAAGCTCACGTTGCCAAAAAATACGATTCGATCAGTCGCTTGCCACGATGAATTCAATCCAAACGATACCCACGTCGAATCTCCCGGCAGATACGCGGGACGGTCGGAAGTGGCTTCCGACTCGCTGATTCCGAAGTAATAGTTGGTCAGGTTTTCATCCTGCCAGGTCCATGCGACGTAAGGCGAAAATGTCCAGGGCCCTGCTTCAATCCTGTAGCGGTAGGAATAGTGCAACTCATTGCCATTGTGACGATTCAGCGTATCAGTTACCCAGTCGAACCTGAGTTCTCCCCATTGCGTCCTGAGCGCGAACTCCAGTCCTGCATCCAACGATTGCTCGCGCTTGTCTAGTCCAACGTAGTAGCTGTGGCTTGCGGGGTCCAGTTTTTGGAAACGATACTGGCCGTAAAGGTTTACTTCGAGGGTATCGTTGCGCAGCAGATGAATCCCACCGGATACGCCTCGCGCAAAGAAGTGCTTCCCTTCATAAAGATAGAGAGGAATGAGATCGAGCTCGCGCTGGTCATCATTGTCGCTTGCGAGATACGGGCTTTGCCCAAATCGAATACCGCCACCAAGCGCCGCCGAACCGTCCGCTGCGCCCAGAAACGGAATTTCGGCAACTTCCTGTGCCGGGACCGTGCTACAGACAAGAAGCAGAAGCACCGGAAACCGGCGAAATCTGAAGCCCATTACACTATCACCGTTCATAGTCCGGATCTTAGCAAGATCGAACCGATAGCGATTCACTACCCGGTAGCGCGTCGACACTGGCAGCACCCACGCCTTTGTAGCAACGTGACCACAGCACCGGCAACCACCGGGAAATACCGCCGATCATCGCGACCCGGACCGGCTCCTGTTTGCCGGATCGTCGCAATTATTCGTCATTTGTACCGCGATCCGGTAAGTTGTCGGAATTCAACGCCAGGACATAAAGTCGGGGGAGTGTCTTGAATAAGTGCGTGACCCAAAGGCTTGTCGATTCCGCTGCAAGACGGGCAAAACTGACTTCACAGACCCGGACAGGTCGGTGTTGATCGCACACCCTATCAGACACTTTCAATGAAGAGCACGCTAACCAAGGTCGCCGCTTTGTTGTTCGGTGTGGCTATTCTCCTGACAGGGCAGGGCCTGCAGGGCACACTTATTCCGACCCGCGCGGCGCTCGAGAACTTTTCGACCATAACGATTGGTGTTATTGGTGCGTCGTACTTCCTGGGCTTCACAATCGGTTGTCTGCGCGGCGGTGTGCTGCTTCGTTCAGTCGGACATGTGCGAGTATTCGCGGCCATGACCGCTGCAGCGTCGGCTGCACCATTGATACTTGGCCTGTGGGCGGAGCCCTGGCTATGGGGGGTATTGCGTTTCCTGACCGGATTTTGTTTTGCCGTGCTTTACGTGGTCATTGAGAGTTGGCTGAACGGCTGCACCAGCAACGAGACTCGGGGCGGAGTGTTCTCGATATACGTGTTCATTACGCTTACGGTTATGGCGCTGGGGCAATTGATGATGCTCTTGTACGACCCGCGCGAACTGGAACTGTTCGTGGTCGCTTCAATTCTCGTCTCATCGGCGCTAATTCCGGTCGTCCTGTCGCGTTCCGACACACCCGAGAAGCCGCAGGATGTGCGTCTT
>DDIP01000264.1:0-17861 GCA_002338605.1 Proteobacteria bacterium UBA1847
CGTAGCAGCCATTGGAGCCCGTCGTCCAGGTCGCTGCCGTAGAACGTTTCGAGTTCCCGGTACCGTTCTTCGCGCTGTTCCACGCTGAATCGTTCGTCCGCATTTTTCGCATCGATGAAGCGCCTGTCGCTGGCGATGACGTCATCGATCTGCTGCGGTGACAAACCAAGCTGCAAATACTCATTGACCGCGCGAAGGGCTTCCAGCGGCTGTCGAATGAGACTTTCGCCGTACAGCGACGCCATCTCATTGCTCGTGGAGAAGCCTTCAAGCGCCGCTTTCGCCTGCTCGATCTGCAGTCGCCACAGGGTCATGATGACCCGCAAATCGGTCATATGAATCGTATGCGTCAACTGCAGGTTGGCGAGGTGAGCGAAGTCACAGCGCAGCAAATCAAACATCGAGCGCACAGTTTGTTTTCCGCCCTCGCCTTTTCTTAGCGTTGACAGCACGAAGTTCCGGGCATCGGTAAACAGCATCAGCGACCTGCTTGAGTCGCTGGCCTTCAACAGTTCAGGAATGATGTTATTGACACAGTTGATGGGTTTGATCACCAGTTTCTCGGTCTCCGTGGCGTGCTTTCGCAACAGTTTCACGGCCAGTTCCGGCAAGTGACTGAAATTCAGTTCAGTCGATCGCGAGCGCCATTGCAGTCGCTTCGCATTTGCCGCGTCGAGCATAATCTGTGGCTCGCGCAGGCTGACGCTGACACCGTCGACATCCAGGCAACGCGACAAAAACGTCGACGCACAGTAGGCGGTGTGAAAAATAAATCGCGGCGCGGCGCCGGTCGGGCCGGGATCCGGGGAATCCAGCAGTGCGGCAACCTTGGCGAGTGGCACCGCCTGTAGCGTCCTGGCTGTATCGAAACTCCCCCGCTTCAGGCTGGGGACCTTGCGTATCTCGTCGCGGTCGACCGGCAGGAATTCTACATTCTCGGTTTCGAAATTTAACTTGTACGCCAGGAAACCGGGGTCATTTAGCAGGTCTTCGTCCTTCATTTGTGCTCAATCGACAAGCGGCTGCAACTCCTGCCAGGCATCGTCACGTTCGGCGAGATCGTAAAGCGTTTCGGCGTACCGAATCAGTTTTTTCGCATAGGCCTGCATGCTGTTCTCGGCGCTGGCGACGGGTGCTTTCACGGTCTCCAGGCTGGCAATTCGATCGGCATCCATTTGCCACTTGAGGGAAAAATGCCGTGCGACTTCCCGCGGCGATTTCGCCAGCGAGCCTGCAACGTAGTCCGCAATTAACTTGTCAACAGAAATGGTCCAGACGAAGTCCGCTTCATTATCCATTCCCCAGACTTTGGCAATGAGAATGTCGTGAGGAACCATCCAGGCCGGGCTCGCCTGAACAGCCACGCCGCCGACTGCCTTGATGCGGATCATTTCCTTCACTACCTGATCCATCAAGGGCTTGTACCAGGCTTCCAACGCCTCCTTGTCAGCGTTTGCCTTTGAATCCGCCATTTGCCTCGTCCTCGCAGTACCCGTTTTTTTGAGGCGCTAAAGTAACATCCGCATCTCCTGTGTACTAGTGCCGGACAGCGGTGATTCGCTACCGAAAGGCAGCGGCAATCGCTTATGCCGTGGTGATTGCAGGACCAGCGACAGGTCGTGTGGCCGTCAGCCTTCTGACGCGGATGGTTGTGGCGCCGCGCTCTGCGCGGAAATCATGACCTTCACGTCAGAACCCTCACGCAGGTTCTCGGCTCCGCGAATGGCAACGCGATCGCCCTCCAGCAGTGAGCCGGCCACGGCAACCAGTGTGCCGGACGAGTCGCCGATCTCAACCTTGATTCGCTCGGCCTTGTTCTCGCTATTGATGCGAAACACGAAGGAGCCCTCACTTCGGAGAACCAGCGCATCTCGCGGCACCGTTAACGACAATTCCCTTTGCTTGATTGGAATCGCCACACTGACAAGCTGTCCGACCGTCCAGTCTTGGGCCGCACCCGGTGGCAGGTCGATTCGTGCCTCAAATGTTTGCGAACGCACATCGCCGGTTGGCACCAACGCCCGAATACGGCCGAAATAATTCGCATTGGATGCGAATATCTCGATCGTGTCACCGAGCGTTGTTCGCGGGAGATGCTTGAGCGGAACAAAAGCGCGAACTTCCATATTCCGGATGTCGGTCATTTGTCCCAGCACTTCGCCCCGCGCAACATCTTCTCCGGCGTTGCGCATGCGACTGATCACGACACCCGCGAACGGAGCGCGAATATTGGCTCGCTGTATCTGATCATCGATTTGCCGGATACGAACGCGGGTAATATTGGCATCGCTGATGGCGAGATCCCGGTTCGCTTCGGTCTGCTCAATTTCGAATTCGGAGACGAGATTCGATCCACCGAGTTCGCGCTGGCGGCGCAACTGGCTTTCGAGTTGTCTGACGTTGATCTCGGCGCGTTCCAACAGTGCTTCCTGCTCAGCGCGTTGTAACAGCAGCGGGCGACTGTCGATTCGGGCAATGGTCTGGCCTTTCTCGACGTAAGTGCCGGGTTCGGCGACCTCAAGCAGCTGACCGGCGACGCCGGCCGTGACCTGCAGGTCGTTGCGGCTGAAAACCGTGCCCGGAACTGCAACCGTCGGTGCAAGCTCTGTTCGCGACACATGGGCAACCTGGACGACGCTGGCGGGTGCCGATTGCTGCGCGAGTGCGGGCAGCGCAAAAACGAGCGAGAGCAGCAGTAGCGGTGAAATATTCAGGGTATTGGCTGTTCTAGGCATCGGCGGTTGCTCCGGGTACATTTTTTGGAACCGGGCGTTTTTGGAACAGACCGGTTGTCGACAGGGGCGGTAGCCGCAGGATGCTTGGCATCAGGATAAGCGTAAACAGGGCGCTGACAAACATACCGCCGATGATGACAGTCGCGAGGCCGCGATAGATCTGTGAGCCCACGCCGGGCACGAGCATCAGCGGCATCATGCCGAAAATACTGGTCAGCGTACTCATATATATAGGCCGTGCCCTGATACGCACGGCATCGGCGACTGCTTCATGGCGGTCGAGGCCGCTTTTTTCGCCACTGCGGGTTTGCATCACCAACAGGATGGCGTTGTTGACGACCAGCCCGAGCAGAATCAGAAACCCGATGGTTGTCAGCAAGTCCATCGGCTGGCGACTGAAGACATTGAGAATTCTAAGCGCGACTACTCCGCCGGCAATCGCAAGCGGCATGGCCAGCATGACGAGCAATGCATCCCAGACAGAACGGAACATCGCCGCGAGTATCATGAGCAGCACAATGGCCGCAATTGCGAGGTTCGCCTGCATCGTCGCAAACGCGGATTCCAGCCGATCGGCAGTTCCGCTGTAGGCAATGCTGACGCCGTCCGGCAGCATCTTGCCAAGCTCCGGTCCGGCGATATTGCGCAGCGTATCCAGGGCTTCCTCGACGGTCATATCGGCAGGCGGCGTCACTGACAAGGTCAGCGTACGCTGGCCGTTTACGCGCCGGAGCTGCGTTGGCCCAACCGTGCGCCGAATCTCGGTCAGTTCGCCGATCGTCTGGATTCCCGCCAGCGGCGTTGCGATCGGTATCGCGGCGAGTTCCTCGGGTGAGTTCCAGGTCGGCCCGCGAAGAATCATGTCCATGCGGTCATTACCATCAAAGTACTCACCAACAAACGTGCCGCTCGTCATGGCGCGCACGATGTTGGCGACAGTGCCGCGGTCGAGGCCGGCGGATGTAATGCGTCGGTCGTTCGGAACCAGCTGCAGTTCGGGTTCGGCGATCGCGAGGCCCGGTATCGGTCGAACCTGCGCCCCCGGCATGGCCTCGTTGATAATACCCATGCCGGATACGGCGAGTTCGGAGAGAACGTTGATGTCAGGGCCCTGCAAATCGACATTGATGCTGCCGCCTCCATTGAAACCGAAATTCAGCAATGACGAGCGTTGTACGAATGCCTGTGTATCCGGCAGGTCGACCAACACCTGGTTTTGCACGATGTCGATCATTTCCTCAATGCGGTCCGGATCCTGCGGATAAATGAACAAGGCATTGAACGTGCCGAAGGCCGACAGGTTGTAGCCGCGAATATAGGGCTGTTGTTCATGGTCCATGTAGGGCTTAAGTCGCTCGACGATGGTGCCGGCAATTTCGGTCTCCATCATTTCGACGGTGCCGCCGGGCGGCATGCTGAAGAACGCATTCAGTGAGTCGGACGGCGCCTGCGGCAACAGGTTGGCCTGCGGAACCAGCAGGATCACGGCAAGGATCGATGAACCGAGGATACCGGCGATCCAGGCACTGCAGCGCGCCGGAGTACGGGTCAGCTTCATGACAAAGCTGGAAATCGCTGTCCACCAGTGTTTGCAGGGGTCGCTGTCTTCGTCCCTCAGCATGAAATTGGCCGCGACCGGAAGGACGGTGATCGCGATGAGGAATGAGGCCGATACGGCGACGGCAATCGTCAGTGCCAGGTCCTGGAACAGCTGGCCTTCCATGCCTTCCATGAATAATACGGGTACGAAGATCGCGACACTGGTAACCGTCGATGCAAACAGGGCGCCGGTGATCTGTTTCGTTCCGGTCTGGACAGCCTTTTTAAGGCTCGCGCCTCCCTGTCGAACGCGCACGATATTTTCAAGCGTCACGATCGCCGCGTCCATGACAAGTCCGACGGCGAAGGCAAGCCCGGCCAGCGAAATAACGTTCAGTGACTTGTCAAACAGTCGCAATGCGACAAATGCAACAAGTATCGACAATGGAACTGTTGCCGTGACAAGGAATGTCGCGCGGCGACTGCGCATCAGAAAATACAACACGGCGATGGCGAGCAGCAGGCCGAGGCCAAGGTTGCCCTGGACCAGTGAAATCGCGCGACGTATGTGAACTGATGCATCAAAACTCAGGTCGATTGCGAGGCCGGCTGCGGCGAGCGGGCCTTCATTGAGCTCGACGATGACCTTGTTGATTTCGTCGAGGATCGTGACCGTGTTGGCATCGAAATCGCGTTGTACGGTGATGTAGTAAGAAGGGTAGCCGTTTCGTAAGGTAAAACCGTCTTGCTTGCGCGGTACGATTTCGACGTCGGCGATTTCGCTCAGGTAAATGGGTCTGTCGTTGCTCCAGCCGACGATCTGCTGGTTGAGTTCATCTGGATCAAACTGACCAACAAAGCGAACGGTGTACTGCCGACGGCCGACATCGGCGAAGCCGCCGGATGAGTCCGTACCGCGCGATACGGTCGCAATGATGTCGTTGACCTGGATACCCAGCGCCGCAGCGCGGTAAGAGTCGAAGGTGATATGCAATTCCCGCGGCTGCTCGCCGGCCAGAAATACCTGCGAGACACCAGGAATACGCGCGAGTCTTGGCTCAACTTCATCCTCAATCAGCTTCTGGTAGTTGGCCAGCTCGCGGTCCGGGTTGCCGGGAAGTACCCGCACCAGCAGTGAAGCAGCACCCGGCGTCTGGGGTCCGCCGCCTTCGCTGACCTGCGGCTCGATCGCATCGGCCGGGCGCGGCGGTGCCTGATTCAGGTTATTGATGACATCGAGCTTGGCGGTCTGCATGTCGGTGCCGACTGCAAAGGTGAGATTCACGAACCCCGAGCCGCGCCCGATGAAGGAACTGATATCGGTCAGTCCCGGTGTGTTGCGCAACACATTTTCCTGGGGCTCGATGATGTTCGCTTCCATTTCTTCGGGAGCCGCTGCGCGCCAGAAATTGGCGACCGATATTTGCGGTTCCTCGATATTGGGAAGTAACTGGATCGGCAAAGACGAAATCGAGGTCAGCCCGAACAAGGCGACCAGCGCGACAGCAACGGCCACTGAGGGCCACTGCCGGGTACTCAGTTCTGTCAGGTTCATGGGTTTTAGATGCGAAGGCGAGGATTTTCGTTGCAGCCAAACCGCGCCGAAGCCATCCGGCTTTATGCCGCTTTGGAATATGTTGCCCGCGCTGGAGGAAACCGGCCGTCAGCGCGGAATTGGCTCGTCCAGCATCAGCGCTCGCACGTACTTAACCGGCGGCGAACCGTAGCTTAAGGCCTGGTCGTGGTAGCGCCTTAGCGTAAATTTGTCACCCCAGGCTTTTTCAACGGCGGCGCGCATCTCAAGGTGCTCCTGATAGCCGACGAAATAGGTCGACAATTGTGCAGAACTGAGTTGCGCGCGTACCCATTTGCCAGCCGCCTCGCGCTCTTCCTGGAAGCCGCCCTCGACCATCAGCCTCATGGCCGCTTCGCGCGTCATGCCATCCACATGTATTGCAGAATCGATAATCGCGTTGGTCACGGCACGCAAGTACCATTTCAGATTGATCAGTTTCATCAACGGATCGTTGTCGAGGTAGCCCTCGGAAATCATCATTTGTTCGGCGTATACCCCCCAGCCTTCGACAAACGGTCCCGAGTAAAGCACGGCACGCAGTGTCGACGGATAACGGTTGCTCAAGGCGAGTTGCAGGTAATGCCCGGGCACACCCTCGTGGATCGTCAGGTCCTGAATGGAATAAAGGTTGTACTCGCGAAGAAAAGATTGCACCTGTTCTTCGTTCCAGTCAGAGGGCAACGGCGCGACCGCGTAAAACGCCGCCTGGCCACGGTCGAGCGGGCCGGGCGGATCAAGATAGGCGACGGACACGCCGCGCTGAAACTCCGGCATGATAATGATCTCGACCGGCTCTTCCGGCATCGTGACAATGTTTTTCTCAATGACGAAATCGATGGCCTGTTGCAGCTGTTGTTTTGCAACGTCGACGATGCCATCCCGAGGAGGCAGTTCGTGGTAAGCCTCTTCGAGTGCTGCACGGATAATTGCCTGCTTGTAAGGCTCGCTCGGGATATCGGGAAATGAAGTGAACGGGTGAATGCCGAGATACACGGTCTTTGCGACTTCATACATTTCATTGCGTACGTTTTCGTATTCCTGTTCCGCCCGCGCCGTAATCTCCTTGCGACTCATCGGGGAGTTCAGGGCAAACGCCAGTTTCCTGTCGAAGAGTTGCGGGCCAATACGAAAATCGCCGGCAGCGCGCGGCAGCAAATCCTGTTCCAGCCAGGTCTGATGCTTGGCAACGGCATCCCTGGCGAGATCGATCGCCTTGTTGAGCTCAGCCTGATCCGCATCCGACAGTACGCCCATTTCAGGAATGATCATCGTGTCGATTATCGACACGAGTCCAGGGTTCTGCCGAATGGCGGTTTCGGCATGAATCTTTGGTACGCGCTCGGGCTGGATTGCTGCTCGGGACTGCCTGAGGAATCGGGGTATTTGCCGCAGGCGGGCGGTTGCGCTTTTCAGTCGGTTCTCCAGTGGGGCAAAGTCCCGCGCGACCAGCCCGTAAATCGCGCTGCCCGCCATTCCGACGTAGTTCAATGGGTTCCAGGCCCATTCCTGAAGCGTGTCGAGAGACCACAGGTCCGATTGCAGCTGGTTTGACAGCAAAGCGGCATCGATCTGGTTGGCACGGGACAGGGCATCCGTATCAATCGCCTTGAGCGCTTTGATGTACTCGAGCAGTAACGCCCTATAACGGGCACGGCCGGCTGCATCGACCTGATCAAGTTTGTGGTCTGCGCTGTGGTCGCCAATCAGTGTCGCGCTCACCGGGGAGAAATTGGCCAGGTCACTGATGTACTCGTCGGCAAGGTTACGAAATGCCTGATCGGTCGCTTCGTCAGCCATTGAAGGTGCCGCAAGCAGGAGAAAAGTGACGACTGAAAGGACTAGTTTCACGGCAGTGCCTCATGCTGAATTGCTCTTCGCCAGACCTTAGCACGCCCGCCGATTGGCTGTAATATCGGCAGATGCATTGCTTTCGATTTTTCCTTGCACTAATCCTGAGTGGGAGCCCGCAGCTCGCACCGGCCGAGGCCGAAATGCTGCCCGCCGCGCTGATTCGAATTCCGGATTCGGTTTCCAGCGTCTTTGTTGCGGATGTGTCAACGGGCCGGTTTCATCGTTTCGCCTACGCGGATGGCGAAATTGCCGATAGCGGTTCTGTTTATATGTCGATTGGGCAGGCCGGAGTCGGCAAACAGCGATCGGGTGACAGGCGCACACCCATCGGTGTCTATTTCGTCACCGAGAAGCTTGATACCACTCGGTTGCACGAAAAATACGGTGTCAGCGCCTTTGTGCTCGATTATCCAAACACCTGGGACGAGCGAGAGGATCGCAGCGGTGACGGTATCTGGGTTCACGGGGTTGACCCCGGCGGCGGGAAACGACCGCGACAAGATACGGACGGCTGTATTGCATTGCCAAACGAGGAATTGCTCGCGTTGATTCCCGAATTCGAGGCCAACGTGACGCCCGTTGTCGTCACTCGTGATGTTTCCTGGGTTGCCGCTACGGAAAACGACGCGCTGCGCCTGGAACTCGAAGAAGCAGTTGCAGCGTGGGCGGACAGCCAGGTCGAAGGTGATCTGTACGCCTACCTCAAAAGCTACGACGAGGGCTTTCAGCGTTGGGGACTTTCCAGGGCCGAATGGTCATTGCTCAAAGTCAGGGCGAACAAACGAGCGCCGGATGCGTTGCGTGTCAGCGACCTGTTACTGGTTCGATACCCGGACGAGGGCGAGATCTATCTCAGCCGCTTTCGACTGCAACGAGTCGGGGGCGGGACGATCATCGAGATGATGAAACGACTGTATTGGCACCGAACCGAGTCCGGCGCGCTAAGGATAATCGCGGAAAACGACGGCTAATACCTGCTAGCGGAGACCTTCGCGAACCGTCAGTTCGTCAATCAGCTCGATCAGCTGTGGATAGCCGCCAGCCATAGCGGTGTCCGTGCGGTACTTGCCGTTGACGATAATCGTCGGGACGCTCTGTATGTTATAGCGACGCGTCAGGTCGGCGGCTACTCGCAGCGCCTGGTTTACCTCAAACGAGTTCCAGGTCCGGTTGAAATCTTCGGCACTGACACCCGCACGTTCGAAAACTTTCTGAATCACTGCCTGAGACGCCAGGCGGTTGCCACGGTCGTGAAACTCCTGGAATACCATGTTCCGGAACGCATTCTGGTTCTTCAGCGCACCGCTCCTGGCAAGAAAGACTTCGGTGTAGTAGAGCTGTGCATGCAATTGGGCAAGCTGATTGAAGGAGGCGGGAATGCGCACGAATCGCACACCTGGATCCTTGTTTTCTTCCCAGCGATTGATATGGGCTTCAAGATCATAACAATGCGGGCAGCTGTACATAAAGACCTCCGCAACCTCGATCTTGTCGGCACCGCCAACTGTCGGTTGTGTCGGAATAATGCGTGTGAAATTCTTGCCTTCCTTGAATTGCCAGTTTCGAACACTCGCAGCCGCATCGTCGGCGCGCGCGAGAACAATTGCCTTGTCCTCAGGCTCGACCTCCGCTGCCGATTCCTCAACGACTTCGAGCGACTCGGTGTCTGGTACCGAACTCTCGGCGATTTGTTCCGCAGTCTCGACCGCCGGTTCCTCGATGGCCACGGTTTCTTCGGCCGGTACTGTTTCTTCCTTGCTGCAGCCGGCAACGATGAGTGCCAGCAAAAATAATGTGATTAACTGTTTCATGCTTACTTGAGGCCCTGTACATAGGAAGAAAGTGCGGCGATGTCATCTTTGTTCAGCCGCGCCGCGATGTCGCGCATCATGCGGGTCTTGCCGTCGGTGGTTCTGTCGGCGTTCTTGTAGTCGTTCAACTGTTTGGCCGTATAGGCCGCATGCTGTCCGCGCAATGCCGGATATTCTGCGGCCGGGTTGCCGCGTCCACTGGGACCGTGACAGGCAAGGCAGGCTGATGTCCTGTCTTCCAGGTTGCCACCGCGGTACAGCGACTCACCACGATCAAGCAGTTCCGGGTCGGCAATCGCCTGCGCTGCCGCTGGCAGGCTCTCGAAATAGACAGCGAGGTTCGCGATTTCTTCATCGGTCAGCATCATTGCCTGCGCGCTCATCAGCGGATCGCTGCGAGTACCGTCTTTGAATGCCTTCAATTGCGCGGCAAGATACGGCGCGTTCTGGCCGGCCAGGTTGGGCCATAACGGGCTCTGGCTGTTGCCCTCAACGCCGTGGCAGGCGTTGCAGGTGATGGCCCGGGCTTTGCCGTCTTCAATGGATCCGTCGACAAGGCTTTCAGCCCAGATCTGGGTGCTTGCCAGGCTGAGTCCTGCTACTGCGAATAGCGTCCTGAATTTGATAGTCATATCTTCTAACCGTTACTTCCCTGCGGTGGCATGTGCCATCGCCCAATGGTGGTCATTTATTGTTTGCACTGAACCGTGGCAGAGGGCCCTGATTCCAAGACTAGCTAAACTGCCTTGCTGCGTGTCACTGAACCCGTCACACTTGCCAACCGGTCCTGTCCGCAGCAGCGCCAAATTATACACATTATCCGCAGGCCGTACCCCCATGTCGCAGTACCCTGAAGCCCATTTCATCAAGAGTGCCAATGCCGCCAGCCAGTTCGTCGATGACACAGGCGCCGAGGTGGCAGTTGCGGGCCGCTCGAATGCCGGCAAGTCCAGTGCGATCAATATTATTGTCAACCGGCGGCAATTCGCGCGCACCAGCAAGACCCCCGGCCGAACCCAGCTGGTCAATTTCTTTGCGCTTAGGGCCGGTGAGCGGCTGGTTGACCTGCCTGGCTACGGTTTCGCCAAGGTATCCACCCGGATGCGAGCGCACTGGCGCGATCTGATCGCGAATTATTTTGAATCGAGAAAAAGCCTGGCCGGCCTGTTTCTTATCGTTGACATTCGTCGACAGATCACGGCGTTTGATACACAGATGCTGGGGTTCGCCGAGATGGTTTCGCTGCCCACGCACGTGCTGTTGACCAAGGCGGACAAGCTGAAGCGGGGACAGGCCGCTACTGCCATGCTGAACGTGCGGCGTGAGTTGCGGGGTATCGCGACGGTACAGCAGTTTTCGGCGCTGACTCGCGCGGGAGAAGACGAGGCACGTGCGAGGCTCGATCAATTCCTGACGGAACCGCTGCAGAATAAAACAACCCCGAAGTAACGACATGTGTCGCTACCCCGGGGCCAGAAGAAGCAGGCGGCTTGGGGTAACCGCCCGCGCGCCTGTTTAGGGAGGTAAACAGGCGAGTGACTCATGCACTCGAAAAGATTAGAACGAAACCTGGGGAATCAGTTCCACGATATTTTTATCTTATTGAAATATATATAAAAATGGATTAGACACAATCTAAATAACGGTCAGGCTAGTGTGCCTCGTCCCAGTTCTTGCCGACGCCGGCCTCGACCTTCAGCGGCACCGACAACTCAGCCGCCGCACTCATCAATTCGACCACGCGATCACGTACGGCCTCGACCTGGTCCCTCGCAACCTCGAAAACCAGTTCGTCATGGACCTGCATGATCATACGGGCATCAGCCTTGTCCCGATTCAGCCAGGCGTGAACGGCAATCATCGCACGCTTGATAATATCGGCCGCCGTGCCCTGCATCGGCGCATTGATCGCAGTACGCTCGGCGTACTGTCGCCGATTCGCATTGCGGGCATTGATTTCGGGCAGGTACAGTCGGCGCCCGAACACGGTCTCGACGAAGCCGTCGGCGCTTGCCCTTTCGCGAATGTTGTCCATGAATGCTTTCACACCCGGGTAACGGTCGAAGTAAAGATTCACATATTCCTGCGCTTCGCCGCGTGAAATCCCCAGCTGTTTTGCAAGGCCAAATGCGGACATGCCGTACATGAGGCCGAAATTGATCGCCTTGGCCGACCGGCGCTGATCCGCTGTAACGTCTTCGAGCTCAAGGCCGAAGACCTCGGCTGCCGTCGCGCGATGCACATCAAGCCCCCTGGAAAAGGCCTCGACCAGTCCCGCGTCTGCCGACAGGTGCGCCATGATCCTGAGTTCAATCTGTGAATAGTCGGCCGCCAGCAGAACCTGGCCTTCCGGCGCAACAAACGCCTGGCGAATGCGGCGACCCTCGGGAGTGCGGATTGGAATATTCTGCAGGTTGGGATCTGTCGATGAGAGTCGGCCGGTCGCGGCTACCGCCTGGTGATACGAGGTATGAATGCGGCCCGTTCTCTCGGCAATTTGCAGCGGTAGTTTGTCCGTGTAGGTGCTTTTCAGTTTGCTGACGCTGCGGTACTCAATGATCACCGCGGGCAATTCATAGTCGGCGGCAAGCTCGACCAGCACATCCTCGGCGGTCGAGGGTTGCCCCTTGGGTGTCTTGCGAATGACCGGCAGACCCTGTTGTTCGAACAGTATTTCCTGCAGTTGCTTTGGCGATCCGAGGTTGAACGGGCCGCCAGCCAACTCATGTGCCCTGGCCTCCAGTTCTCTCATTTTTTTCGCCAGTTCGCCGCTCTGCGTCGTCAGCATTTTTCGGTCGACAAGAACACCGGTTTCTTCCATTTTGAGCAGAATCGGTACCAGGGGTTGTTCAATTTCTTCGTAGACTTTTCGAAGCGACCCGTGCTGCCCTAGTTGCTCCCACAATACCTTGTGCAACTCGAGCGTGATGTCGGCATCTTCACAGGCATAGGGTGCTGCGATTTCGAGGTCGATCTGGTTGAACGTCAATTGCCTGGCACCCTTTCCAGCGACATCTTCATAGTGAATCGTTTGGCGGCCGAGATATTGCCGCGCAACAGAATCCATGTCGTGACGGGTTGCAACACTGTTCAGGACATAGGATTCGAGCATCGAGTCGAACTGCATGCCGCCGAGGGCGATATCGTATCGAGCGAGGATGTGGGCATCGTATTTCAGATGATGCCCGACTTTTTTCTGCTGGTCGTCCTGGAGCCAGCCGCGAAGCTTTTTCAGCACTTCGTCGCGCGGCAACTGGTCGGGGGCACCAGGATAGTCGTGCGCTAACGGGATGTAAGCCGCTTCTCCCGACCTGACGGACAGTGACAGGCCGACGATCTCCGCCTGCATGTAGTTGATGCTGGTCGTTTCCGTATCGAATGCCGTGAGCTCGGCCATTTCGATTTTTTCAAGCCATCGCTCGAACGCCTTCCAGTCGAGAACGGTTTCGTATGCCATATCGTCGCTTGTTTCGACTGCCGCGGCCGCTGCGTCGTTTTCGTCGTCAAGCTGGCCCAACATCGTACGCAGGTCGAACCGCCCATACAGTTCTCTCAAACGCGGAGTGTCGGCGTGGCCTGGCTTGAGGTCATCAACGCTGATGTCAAGATCGACATCATCCCGAATCGCCGCGAGCTCGTGAGACAACCGAAGCGACTCGACGTTTGCGCGCAAGCTGTCGCCAACCTTGCCTTTGATGTCGTCGGCGTTTTCGATAATTCCGGCCGCGCTCGAATACTGGTTGAGCCACTTGGAGGCCGTTTTGGGACCGACTTTCGGAACACCGGGGATATTGTCCGAGGTGTCGCCAACCAGGGCCAGGTAGTCGACGATCTGTTCGGGATAAACGTCAAACCTGGCCTTGACGCCGTCGCGATCGAGGCGCGAATCATTCATTGTGTTGATCAGGGTCACATTATCATTGACGAGCTGCGCGAGGTCCTTGTCACCGGTCGATACGAGGACACTCAAGTCACGGCTGGCCGCCTGTTTGCACAAGGTACCGATGACGTCGTCGGCTTCCACGCCCGGTACGCGGAGCAACGGCAGGCCCATCGCCTCGACGGCATCGAGTATGGGTTGTACCTGCGAGCGAAGTTCATCCGGCATTGGGGGTCGGGTCGCTTTGTAATCTTCGTATAACTCGTCGCGAAAGGTTTTGCCGGGCGCGTCGAATACGACGGCGACGTACTCGGGGTGCTCTTCGCGAATGAGCTTCTGGATCATCGTCAGCACACCGTGCAGCGCGCCGGTTGGTTCGCCTTTCGAGTTGGTCAGGGGCGGCAGCGCGTGAAAGGCGCGGTACAGATACGATGACCCGTCGATCAGAACAAGGTCAGTCATTGTTAGTCAGATTCTGACGAATCGCCCCCGTCATCCTGTTCGTCCTGCTCATCGTTTTCGGCGTTGCTCGTCGATGGAGGAACGGCCATCGTGCTCGGGTTGCCCGGAACGTACAGCGGACCGCTCTGGCCACAGCCGGTGAAAAGGAACAGCAAAGAGCTTGCGGCCATCGGGATCATCAGGCGTTTCATGTCGTCGACCCTTTTTCAGAAAATTCAGCGAGTCACCAGTATAGAGCGACGGGTGATGAAACGGGCATCATTTTGCGTATCGTTTTGCCACCTGGCGGTAGGCGTCACGAAACGGGATCCCTTCCGCGCGCACCAGTCGGTAGGCCTCGGCTGTTGCGAATATGCCCTCGTCGAGCGTGATGTTTTCGGGCCGGAATTCGAGTCCTTGCAGCAGGTAGGCCATGATATCGACGCTGTCGATTGCCAGGTCGATACCGCGAAATAACGGCGCTTTCAGGCGTTGCAGGTCGCGATGATAGCCAGAGGGCAGTTTGGCCGTGATCATCAGGGATTCATTCAGTGCAGCATGCGCCGTTGCGGAACTTGCGCGCAACAGCTCGAGTACGTCGGGATTGCGCTTTTGCGGCATGATGGATGAACCGGTAGTAACTTCAGCCGCCAGGCTGATATAGGCGAACTCCTGTGTATAGAACAGCAACAGGTCGCTGGCCATTCGGCCAAGGTCCTGCATCAACAGCGTGATTTCGAACAGCAGCGCGCTCTCGGCCTTGCCGCGCGATAATTGCACCGCGGTTACCGGCTCCTGGGTGGATTCAAAGTTCAACTTCGCTGTTGTGGCGTCACGGTCCAGCGGCAACCCGGGTGTGCCATAGCCGGCAGCGCTCCCAAGCGGGTTCTTGTTGAAACGCTTCTGAACGCCGTGCAAGCCGTGCTCGGCGTCGGCGAAACCCTCGTCGAAGCCACCACACCACAAGGCCACCGACGATGGCATCGCGTGTTGCATGTGCGTGTAGCCTGGCAATTCGACGTCACCTTGTCGCTCAATGAGCGCATTGATCGATGCTCGCAGTCCAAAGACCCGGTCCGCCAGGTCAGCCGCTGCGTCGCGCAGGTAAAGTCGCAGCGCGGTCAGCACCTGGTCATTGCGTGAGCGTCCAAGATGCAGTCGGCCACCGGTAGCACCGATTGCATCGGTCAGGCGAGTTTCGAGTGCAGTATGTGCGTCCTCGTCTTCAAGGTGAATGTGCCAGTCGCCGGCTGCGAAACTGTCAGCCAGCGTGCGCAGGCCGGCGCATATCGAGGCACAATCCTCATCGCTGATCAGCTTCTGCTCCGCAAGCATTTCTGTATGTGCGATTGAGCCGAGTACGTCGTAGTGCACGAGTCGTGCATCAAGTTGGTGATCTTCGCCCGCCGTGTACCGCAGTACGCGCTCATCCAGTGGCAGGCCTTTGTCCCAAAGTCTGCTCATGGCGAATGAGTCTGTTCAGCCGGCGAAAGCGCGGCAATATCGTCGACGACCAGCGTGCCTGTACCCTCGTTAGTGAATATCTCGAGCAGTATGCTGTCGGGAGCCTTGCTGGAGATGACGTGGACGCGCTGCACGCCGTTCGCAATTGCCCAGTCGATTGCCGCCGCTTTCGGAATCATGCCATCCGCGAGTTTGCCGGAGTCACGCAGCGTCTGCAGGGCGGACCGGTCGATGTAGGAAATCAGGGAACCGGGGTCGTTGATGTCCTCGAAAATGCCGGCAGCTCCGGTGGCAAGTACCAGTTTTTCCGCCTTGAGTTCAGCGGCAATGGCCGCCGCAACGGTGTCCGCATTGATGTTCAGGATATTGCCTGATTCGTCGCAGGAGAGCGGGCTGACGACCGGCATCAGGCCGTTGTCCAGTTGCTTTCGCAGGATGTCGGCATCAACGGCATCGATATCGCCGACGAAGCCATAATCGACCGGTGCCTCACCGGCGCGTTCGACGGGAGGACGCTTGTGCGCCCGGATCAGGCCCGCATCGACACCGCTGATGCCCACCGCCGGAATTTGCAGGTCACGGCAGGTCGCGAGGATGCGCGTGTTGATCTGGCCATTGAGTACCATCGTCGCGACACTCAGGGAACCGCCATCCGTCACCCGGCGCCCGTCGATAAACGTGGTGTCATGCCCGAGTGCTTTGGCGAGTTCCGTGGACTGCGGTCCGCCGCCATGAACCAGCACCACCCGAACACCGACCTGGTGCAATATCCCGACCTGTTCCATCAGGGCTTTGGTTTTTTCGACATCGACGAAAACTTCGCCGCCAGCCTTGATTACGAACACCTTGCCTTTGAAAAGTCGAATGTAGGGTGCAGCATGCTTGAGCGCCGAGACGACAATAGCGCGGTCCTTGTTTGCAATCATGATGGCTTCCCCAGCATCTGGTGCAACACAGCCATTTGCGCGAGCATGCGATTGCGCGCTTCGGGGATAACAATACTCCGGGGACCGTCAAGGATCTCGTCAGCAACGACAACCCCGCGACGTACCGGCAGGCAGTGCATGAAACGGCAATCGTCTTTTGCCGTCTGGAACCAGGTTTCGTCAACACACCAATCCAGGTACTGCTCGCGAAGTTTCTGGTCGTCGAGTTTCTTGCCGTAGTGACGCGTCGATGACCACGACTTGGCATAAATAATATGCGCGCCTTCAACGGCCTCAGCACGCTGGTCGGTTTCGGTGACCGATCCGCCGGACGCTTGTGCTGCTGCTGTCGCTTTTTTCATCAACTGGTCGGGTAGCTCGAAGCCTTCCGGTCTCAGCACGGTGACGTCCATACCGCGCATCGCAGCCATGTGCAGTGTCGCTGCCGGAACTGCCAATGGCAGTGCGCGGGGGTGATAGGCCCAGCTTAAAACGAACTTGCCACCGTTTGCAGGGACGGAAAAATCATCCATGGTTTTCCAGTCCGCGAGACTCTGGCAGGGGTGATTCATGGCCGATTCCATATTGATATACGGCTTGTCAGCAAGGCCGGTCATCGTCTTGAATTCCGTCTCGGCCAGGTCGGCTTCAATGCTCTTGCGCTCTGCAAATGCGCGGATTCCTATCGCATCGCCGTAGGACGCGATGACCGGAATCGCTTCACGGATGTGTTCGGCCGCTGCTCCATCCATGACGATTCCAGGCCGTGATTCAATGCCATGAATCGACATATCCGGTGAGATGACAAACGATCCTCCACCCAGTCGGACCATCGCTGCCTGGAATGATGCAAGTGTTCGCAATGACGGGCTCAGGAACAGCAACGCCAAAACCTTTCCTTTCAGGGCGTCAGGCTCGGGCCTCGCATCGAGACGATTGGCCAGGTCGAGCAGAGTCCGGATTTCTTCACCTGAAAAGTCTGCCAGGTCATTAAACGCTTTCATTCATAGTCCTTTGTTGGTATCTGGCGCAATGACGCTGAGCGCCCCTGCAAGATGGTCGATGTGCCCGGGTTCCAGAACGAGCGGCGCCAGGATCCTGAGGATCTCCGGATCACTGCTGGTGCCGGTGAGAATATCGTGTTCGAGTAGCGCGTTCCTGATTTCAACTGCCGGCTGGTTGCAAACCAGGCCGAGCAACAGCCCCATCCCCTGGATGCGCAAGACCGGTCCGACCAGGCACTGCTCCCTGATTGCAATTTCCGAACGACGAACGTTCTCGAGCAAATTTTCACTTTCGATGGCGTCAATGACGGCGACAATCGCGGCCGCCGCCACCGGACCGCCGCCAAAAGTTGAGCCCAGGTCGCCGCTGCCAAATTGCGATGCGATCGCGTGGCTGCAAAGTACAGCGCCGCAGGGGATGCCACCGCCGAGTGCCTTGGCGCTGGTCAGCAAGTCCGGCTCGATGCCGTGTACCTGGACCGCGAAGAACTGGCCGCACCGACCGATGCCGGACTGAACTTCGTCCGCGATGAGCAATGCGCCATGTTTTGTCGTTTCCACTCGTAGCGCCTGCACGAACTCGGGTGACAGGTCGTAGGCACCGGCAACACCCTGCACTGGCTCGAAGATCACG
>DDIP01000264.1:17967-18393 GCA_002338605.1 Proteobacteria bacterium UBA1847
CAGATCACGGCGGCCACGTCGTCGCCGATCATGTCACGGGCAGCGGCAACGTCGTCTCGGGGAATGAAATCAACATCAAAAGGCAAAGCGGGAAAGCCGTACCAGCGCGCCGAGTTCCAGGTAACTGCCGCCGCTGCCGCGGTCCTGCCATGGAAACCCTGGGTAATCGCCAGCACTTTCTTGCGGCCGGTCACCACGCACGCCATACGCAAAGCGTTCTCATTGGCCTCTGCGCCTGAGTTGACGAAAAACACGCGATCAAGCCCGCGTGGTGCAACGCCGGTCAGCCTTTCTGCCGCCTGCGCACGAATATCCAGTGCAACGGCGTTGCTCTGGAACATCAGGTTCCTGCACTGTCGGCTTACGGCTTCGACCAGTCGCGGATGCCCGTAACCCAAAGCGGCGACCGCGTGGCCGCCGTAGAGG
>DDIP01000264.1:18506-19832 GCA_002338605.1 Proteobacteria bacterium UBA1847
AGTAGAGGTCGAGTATGCGTCGGCCGTCACGAGTGAAGATATCGCAGCCGCTCGCTCGTTCCGGAACAAACGGCAATTGTCCGTACACCGGAATCGTGACGCTGGCTTCGCGAGTGCGGGGGTCTGGCTTCGTGTCTCCTGTCGATGCAAGCATGATCAGGTCCATCCTGGCGCGGCTGCGTTAAGCCCCGCCGTTTCCGGCAAGTTCATAAGCCGGTTCATCCATTGCACGGCACCGCCAGCGGCTCCCTTTACCAGGTTGTCGATGACGGCGGTTACGACCACTGAAGTGCCGTCGCTCGCGACACTGAGCTGACACATATTGCTGGCAACAACGTTCTTGAGTTTTGGCATCGTCTCAAGAACCTGGACGAATGGAGCGTCTTCATAAGTCTCGGAAAATACCCGACGCAGGTCCGCTGCGTTAACGGTCGCTGTGGTTTTGGCCTGGACGGTCACGTGTATGCCACGTGAAAACGGCCCCGAGTGCGGAACAAAGTGTACGGTTGTCTCGCGTCCACTTGCGGCTGTCGACAGGCTGGCAATTTCGGGTGAGTGACGATGGCAAAGTGGCTTGTAGGCATAAAGATTACTGTTGCGTTCCGGGTGGTGTGTCCCCGATGAAGGGCTTTTGCCGGAGCCGGTACTGCCTGTGATACCCGTTACGAAGACCTCAGCTTCTGTCAGACCGGAACGAATCAACGGCACGGTCGCCAGCAGTGTCGCAGTTGCGAAACAACCGGGGTGGCCGACATGCGGGGTCGCCGCTTCCGGCAGATGTTCCGGCACCGCGCAGCTGAACTGATCCAAAAGTTCGGGTGCACCGTGCGTTGCACCGTAGACAGATTCCCAGTCGGATTGCCGTGCGTAGCGAAAATCGGCTGACGAGTCGACGACACTCAGGGCAATCTCTTTGGCTTTTGCCACCTTGAGCGCGGCCGCGATCGAAGCCGCGGCGGCACCGTGTGGTGCGGCCGAGAAATAGGCGACTCGGCTGCCGGACGGAATATTCTCGAACCACCGGTCTCTGGCGACAAAAGCGGTATTCTCAAAAGCCTGCCCGAGATGCGCGAAGGTCGATGCAACCGGTTCGCCTGCCTGGCTGTCTGATACGGCAGCCACAAGCTCGAAGTTCGGATGGCCCGCAATCAGCCGCAACAACTCGCCACCGACGTAACCGCTCGCGCCAAGAACGACCGCCTTGATTGCCTTGCTCATCTTGCCTCCTTGCCAAGTATTTTCGCGATCGTGTCACCCAGTGCGACGCCATTCGACAACGCATTGATTCCCTTCAGCGACAGCCGTTCGGCGATCTGATCGACGCCA
>DDIP01000264.1:19927-20109 GCA_002338605.1 Proteobacteria bacterium UBA1847
TTCGGCGATCTGATCGACGCCAACTGCGTTGTCGGTCGCAGGCCCGGTAACCACAGCGGGCTCAATGTCAAACTCGTCGCGCAGGATTTTCGCCCCGCCCCAGGCGGATACTGGGTCATTGGCACAAAGGACGACTGCCGTTAACGCGGTGTGAATTTGTTTGTCAGCCAGTATGGCGGGAT
>DDIP01000264.1:20222-21353 GCA_002338605.1 Proteobacteria bacterium UBA1847
ACGCCATAGGAGCCGAGCAAGCCGTCGCCAAGTTCGAGGACGATAACATCCGGTTTCGCTGCACTCAGGCTCGTGAGCAGGGAGCGCGTCAATGCCGGACCGTTTTCGGCGGTGGTGGTGACGATTCCGAGGTCGGAAAATATCATCGTGCTTTCGGCCCCGGCATCCTGCATTGCAAGAACGTCACGCCGTAGCGATACCCCGGTTGCCTTGCAGGCGGCTACCTTCATGCCGAGATGACGCAAGCGCCCCACAATCGCGCAGGCCGCCGCTGTCTTGCCGGAGTCCATGCAGGTGCCGGCCAGCGCGATCACAGGGACGCCCTTTGTTTCGAGCGTTGCATCCTTGTCCAGCTTGGACAGACCGACTCGCGCGGGAATGCCGATGCGTTCGCCGAGGTAGGGAAACTCCAGCACGGTTCCGAGTACTTCACAGTTGAACGGTGCGCCGACATCAGGATTGGCGGAATCGCAGATACCGATGACGCCGCCGATATTGAGAAGCTGAACTTCATCGCCCGGCTTGAGCTTTTTTGGCAAGTGTCCGGAATAGCCTCGTAGTGCATTCCGGTGTCCAAGCGCGCCGACAACAATGTCGCCCATCGTTACTGTCGCCATGCGCCCCGACGTCAGTTCGAGCTGGTTGTAGCGCGATTTGTTGTTCAGGACCCGGACCGCAATCAGCACGCCTTCTTCACAGGGAATGTCCTTTGAAAGCCGCAACTCGGATGTCAGGTTGTTGTGTTGCGCGACGGATGCAACCTTGTCGACGACAATACTTTTCATCCTAGGCTCCCGCCGCGCGTGTTTGCAGCGATCCTGGCAGCGACAGGATACGCGCATAGCCCACGGCATCCTCCGCTGTCCATTCGCCGGCCGATTCGCCGTAGACGCCCTTTGTCGCCGCGAGCAGTGAGTGTGGCGATGATGTGCCCTCGATAAACAGGTGCCCTGGCCGCAGGCAAAAATGAACGGTGCCCGAAACGCGTCGCTGCGAGGACAACAGCAAGGCCTCGATGTCATCACAAGCCAGATCGAGTTGCTTGCCCTCGTGCACGAGGTCGCCGTAAATTGCGCTGATGCTTTCCTTGATGCGCGACTGTTGCGCACTCAACACCAGCTTTTCCAGTTC
>DDIP01000162.1:0-499 GCA_002338605.1 Proteobacteria bacterium UBA1847
ATCTTGTCCAGCGCCATCTGCATCTGCCGGTTGATGACGGCCTGTTCGTTTTCCTCGGCGGAACTGACGAGACCGACCTCTTCCAGGTACTCCGGCGTCATCGACAAGGTCACGGTATCGCCGATGGCCTCATGAAAGCCCGAGTGCGCGCTGCCCTGGAATAACGGCGGCTGGTCCTTGTAGGCGGCCTGGTAATAATTGTGGCCGAGCTCGTGATAGATCACGCGAAGCTCGTCATACGTCTGCTTGATGCACATTTTGATGCGCAGGTCGTTGCCGCCGTCGAGGCCCCAGGCGCTGGCGTGACAAACCACATCGCGGTCACGTGGTTTCGAAAACTGAGAGCGCTCCCAGAAGGTTTCGGGCAGGCGGTCCATGCCGAGCGAGACGTAAAAGTTTTCGGCAGAGCGAACCATCTCCTGCGGAGAAAAGTTTTTCTTTTTGAGAGTGCTGTCGACATCGAGGTCTGACACTCCGGGATAGGGTTCCATGATGTCGT